>JABSRK010000099.1 GCA_013213915.1 Planctomycetota bacterium | reverse complement strand
TCTTCAACTCCTTCCGGTCGTCCGCGTCCTCTTCCCCGGCCAAATCGATCTGGAGCTCAAGTTCCTCCAGGTCTTGCATGTCCTCTCTAACGTCTTGCAGATCGGCCGCGTAGCCGATCCCTGGACTCTGGGCTCGTCCTGAGGTCTCCACGCCCAGGTTGCCACTGATTGCAAGAACGGCGACCAGCGCGACCAGCCACTTGGCGTAACGGACGATCGGTACGTACGCGCCCGTGAAAAGGTAGGCGAGAACGGGAAGTCCCACCGCCACCTGCAGGGTCACGGCCAGCGTCGCGAAAGAGAAGAACGAGACGTTGAAGATCTGGGTCATCAGATCGAAGAACGCCAGGACCACATAGCCGACGCCCCCGATGACCATCACAAGTCGACCAGTTCCGTTACCCATGGCTCCTCCCCCTATTCCCAAACCGCCGCCAATGAGACACGCCGCCTCGCATTTTCCCTCGCGCCACGCCGTCCAGCCACCGGGCTACCGCCCGACAAGCGACGCCGGTCAGTTGATGACTCGGAGTCTATTCCCCTGGATCGTTGCCAGCAACGAAGGGCGCGACATTGCGCTCACCGACAAGAGAACGCGAAATGGACCGAGGCGGCTTCGCCCCTACCACGCGAGCGTAGCGATGCCCGATAGGGCGACGAGCGCGGGCGTCGTAAGCGACGGCGCGACGATCTCGATTCCTCGAGGGAAGAGCCGTTGCGGCGGCCACTTCTTGTCGCTTTCACTCTTGAACCAGGAGATAGGCGGGCTCGAGTGGCCCGCTGTTTTTTAGCCGGAGGAACTGCAATGTCGATCCAGGCCCTCGCTATCCGTCCGTCCGTTCGTGTCTTCTCGCTTTGCTTGATGATCGGGGCTCTTGCGCTCTCCGCGCCGGCGCAGATCACACCGGCCAGGCCGCTGCCTCACACGGTGCTGATGAACACGCTGAACGCGCACATCAACACGTTCGCGAGTCTCAATTACTCGGGCACCCTGACCGCGACCACGAGCATCCACGAGATCGTGACCACCCAGAGCAACAAGCCGGTACTCGCGTCGTTGATCGCGGACAACTGGCATGTGATCGATCCCTACGGCGCGACGTTCCCCGCGATCACCGGCATCGGAAAGGCCAACTTCATCGCCAGTGAGCTGATGCCCCGCCTCGTGACCGGAGCGCTCGTGGCGCGGGTCGACTGGGATCTCTCCGGCACGACCATGACGGACTACGCGCTCGTCACGCCCGGTGCGACCGTTGGTGACACGGACGCCATCCAGGAAGGCGTCACGGGCTGGTTCACGGTGCCGACGTCGTACTCGGCGGATGGCGGTGGCTGCCCGAGCACTTTCTCCGAATCGTTCAAGAACGGTTTCGGATCGGTCGTCGCCAACTACAACGCGTACGTCGCCTGCTTCAACGGCAACTGCGTCGGCAGCGCGTCAGCTAACGATGCCGGTCCCGGCTGCTCGGCCCAGGCGGAGTACAGCGTTCGCTGTGCGAACAACACGTGCCTGCTCGACTACGCCTTCGTCGGTAGCTGCGGCTTCCCGTCGGTGAGCTTCGACTCGAGCAACTTCAGCTTCTCGGTAAGCGGGTTCGGCTGGAGCTACTTCAACGCCAGCGGCACACTCTGCAAGACGTGCAACTGCGGTACGACGCCGGTCGCGCAGTACCAGATCAACCAGAGCTCGGCCTCTCTGAGCATCGACGGGACGATCGGCAGCAGCATCATCGCGGTGACGCGGCCGGTCGGTCAGGCGGTGACGTGGGTCTTCGACTCGGACCTGATGGGCAACCCCTGGCAGGTCGGCGTGATGGACGGAAACGCCCTGACCACCCTGACCGGAGGGAACGTGACGGGAGAGGGTCAGGTCGTCAGCCTCTCGCTCGCCAGCACGGCCTGGGCCTACCCGTGGCCCGGTCCGGCGTTCACGGGTCAGACCACGTTCGTGCACACGCCCCACGCGCCCATGACCGTGACAGCGCAGATGATCGTCATGGACCCCATCCGCCCCGACGGCTTCGCGCTGTCGGCTCCCGGCACCCTCATGGCCCAGTAGGGCCCTCAAGCGGAAGCGTCTTCTTGGGAGTGTGAAGCGTCGGTTTTCCGGCCTTTCCAGCACTCTCGAGAGGACGCGACACCGGAAGACCGGGGACGACCCTCACTTGTCCTGGACGGTGGGGAAATCACCTGCCCCCGCGAGCGGCGCCCGCCGCGGAGCAGACCTCAGGGATAGAGCCTGACAGATCGAGACGTCTGCGCCCCTACCACGCGAGCGTGGCGATGCCCGAGAGGGCGACGAGCGCAGGAGACGCCGCGTCGTAGGCGACCGCGCGGCCCTCCCATGTCTGGCCGACCAGGCCCGCGAGGGTGCACGGCGCGAGGATCAACGGGCCGCTAGCGTAGGGGCTCTGTCCCACGGGCCAGTGGAGGATGTCCTGGGGCGCCGGTGGACGCGCCGCCAGGCTGAGGAGCAGCGGGTCCGGAACGAGTCCGAGGAACGAGCCCGCGCCGGGCATCACGGCCGGGGTCGCCGATGCCACGATCCCCACGTGGGTCGCGCCAGGCACCACCCCGGTGACGCGCAACCAGAAATCCCCCGCGCCACCGCCGCTGGTCGCGGCCTGCAGCCACAGGCGCGGCCCCAGCACCCCGTCGGCGAGCACCGACAGCAAGGTGTGCGGCGTGTCGTCGCAGGACAACTCCCAGAACATGATCCCGCCGAGACCGTTTCCGACAACGTACTGCGCCTTGTTGGCGAGGGACTGATCGTCCTCGTAGCTGACCATCAGTCCGGTTTGCGGATCGTGCACCCACGGGACCTGTGACTCGGCGTGCCAGTACCGGACCGCGCCAGCGGGGATGAGCCCATCCACCACGTGGTCGTAGTCGAACACGCCGGGCTCCCACGTCCCTTGTGGCAATCCCGCGAAGGGCTGCCAGAGACCGTTGTTGGTCGCGGAGACGCCGGTCCATCCACGTCCGTAGAACGGACAACCGAGCACGATCTTGTCGGCAGGGATGCCGGCCGCCAGATAGGCCTGCACGGCGCTGTCCCCGTTAAACTGCGTAGCGATGACGGGATCGGGCGACGGGTCGCCGCTGGCGGCATAGAGCCCGTTGTGCATGTTGGTGAACGGACTCCAACCTCCGTGGAAGTCGTAGGCCATCACGTTGATCCAGTCGAGATACTGGTGGATGAGATCGAGCTCGATGTTCGCGTACGTCCCCGGGCCGGCCGGCGCTGCGATGGTCAACAGGTAATGGCGGCCGTCCATGGTCCCTTGCACATCGAGTTGCGCCCGTAGTTCCTGGAGCAAGAGGGTGTAGTTCTGCTTGTCCTGTGGGCGCGTGATGTTCGACGACAGGCCGCCGCTGACCGGATACTCCCAGTCGATGTCCACGCCGTCGAAGTGGTACTGGGTCATGAACTGCACGCAGGACGCGGCGAACGCCTGACGACGTGCGGGCGTCAACGCAACCTCGGAGAACAAGCCGGACCAGGTCCAGCCGCCGACCGAGATCAGCGTCTTCACGTGAGGGTGCTCCTCCTTCAGGATGCGCAGGCGGTTGAAGCTGCCGCGCAGCGCGCCCGGAGCCCACGAGTCGCCAGGGTAGAACTTGTCGATATCCGCGTACGGATCACCCAGCGCGATGAGCAGGTTCGAGTCGATGTTGGCGAACGCGTAGTTGATGTGGGTAAGTCGCTCGGCGGGGATGTCCGGAACGTGGTAGTTGCGCCCGTAGACGCTCCAGGCGGTGAAGTAGCCGACGACGCGTCGAGCCGGACCGGCACCCGCAGGCTGCGGTGCAGCGGGCGGCGCGACGAGGGGCTGGGCGGGTGCTGTCGGACAACCGGTGGGTCCGGGGGCCGGTCCGCCCGTGCCGCCCTGTCCGTTCACCGGGACGCCCACACCGTTCAACGTGGCGTTGAAGGGGTCAGTCAACGGCGCCCCGTTCATGATCCCGGAGAACCCGAAGGAGACGGTCCCTCCGGGGGCGATGTCAGCGTTCCAGGCCAGGCCGACGGCACGGAAGCGCCCGTTACCCAACGGCGTGATGGTCGCGTCCCAATGGGAACCGATACCGTGCGGAAAATCGAAATCCAGCGTCCACCCCGTAATCGCCGTCCCCGTCGGATTATGGATGACGACGGCCCCGGTGAAGCCCGTGGACCAGGAGGAGCTGACCGTGTAGGTGACGGACTGAGCGGGGGCTACGGCGGCCCAGAGCAGCAGCAGGACGAGGATTCGCATGGGGTTCAGGATAGTGGATGCAAGTTGGCGGAAGCCAGATTCCCTGCCCCACGCTCGATGACCGTAAGACACGCTATTTGGCTGCCTGGCGGGCCCTGAAAGGCCCCGAATCCCGGGTTCCTGCCGTGGGCCGGCCCCGGTCGGGAAAAAACCCGGTCATTTTGGGGCAAATGACTGTTCGAACACTGCCCCCTGAGCGGTTAGTGTCCCGGATCGGATGGCTCCGCCGGGCAAGCCTGCCAGCCCGCTCGAATCTCGAGCAAGCCCAGACAACCCCGGGTCGGGTGCCACCGTTGGTAAAGAGTTTCCGAGCCTGGGCACATGCCCGAGACTCGGATCCGTGCGTTCGATGGTGAGCCCGCCCGTTGCGGGCTCTTGGACCCGATCTCGTGCGGAGGGTTTACGGACATCCGGTCCGTTGCACCTCCGGGACTTGTTCTTGTTCCTCTCGGGCGTTTCGGCGAAGTGGTGTGCTGAACAACGCCCCCACCGAGCCATCATGAAGAGCAGCCGGATAACCGGCGAAAAGCGTTCGAGGAACAAATGAGTCAGAGCAAGCTATACGTAGGGAACATGTCGTTCGATACGAGCGAGACCGAACTGAGAGAAGCCTTTGCGGCGTTTGGCCAGGTGGAGTCAGTCCACGTGGTGACCGACCGTGACACCGGCCGTCCCCGCGGCTTCGCCTTCGTCGAGATGTCTTCCGACGAGGAAGCCACGGCGGCGATCGACGGGCTGAACGGCCAGGACCTCCAGGGCCGGACACTGAACGTCAACGTTGCCAGGCCTCGCGAGAATCGTGGCGGCGGCGGCGGTGGTGGCGGTGGCGGTGGCTACGGCGGCGGCGGCGGCGGCCGTGGTGGCGGCGGCGGCGGCGGCGGCGGTCGCTGGTAGGCACCCGCTCCCCCATCCGGGCTGTGGCCTATCCATAGGCGCAGCCCGGATGTCCCCCTGCCTCGCGCGCGACGATCCGTGAGGGCAGTCGCTCCATCGACGGGCCGGGGACTTTCGCGCGACCGTGCAGTCGCAGCGAAGGCAGGTCGCGCTTAATTGTCAGCGGCGACCAGCAGCAGCTTCATGATCTCCTCGGTGGACCCGCCCGTGATGCGCCGGATCAACTCGGCGTCGGTATGGTCACCGAACTCGTACGTGATAGAGGGGATCTTGAAGCGCTCGTAGAACCACCCCTTGGACGTCCCCGTCGTGGGATCGTGAGATCCCGTCCTGCGGATCTGATAGTCCGGGAAACGCTTGCCCAGTGCTGACAGCCAATCACGGGTGAAGTTCTCGGGAAACGTCGGATGCGCGTCCTTTTGCGTGTAGAAGACATCCCGACGGGTCGAGTGGAAATCCAGGAACAGGAACGGCCGCGTTTCGGGCCGAGCGGCGCGCTTGAGGAGGGCATCTCGGACCTGCCGGGTCTCGGGCTGTTTGAAGTCCTTCCAGTCCCGATTGAGATCCACGCCGGCCATGTTGTGTCGCCAGTGCCCGGCATCGACGCCGTCCGGATTGACCAACGGCACGACCAGCGTCAAGAAACGCTCGCGAAAGCGATTGGACAGTGCCGTGTCCGCGCTGAGCTTGCTCACGAACGTCATCAGCCCGAGGGTCCCGGTGACCTCGGGAGGGTGCTGGCGACTGATGACGAACACGAGATTGGGCGACTTGCCGTTGCCGATCTCCATCATGCGAATGGGATATCCGCGCATCGACTTCCCGATCGTGGACTGACGAATGAACGGCTTGCGCGCCAGACGACCGGCCCAGGATTCGATCTGCGCAACACCGATCAGGTCGCGTCCTGCGACCCATAGCGGTCGCGTATCGACGTCCAAGGTCAGGGTGACCGTCTGCTCGTCCCTGTCGTGAATGTAACGGTCCGTCGCAAGGGAACGCCAGTCTCGACCGTTGTGGCTGACCCGCGGCTTGTAACGGTGCCTTCCGCCGTCGTAGGTCAACGTCGCGGTGATCGTCTTCGGTGCATCCGCCGTCACCCGGAACGCATACCACGCGCTGTTGTTGATCGGCGTGTTCTCCGGACGGATGACGAGCTGGAACGCGTTGGCGCCGACCTGTGTACACCCGTTCAATCGCGCACCTGAGAATTCGTTGCCAAACCGGACACCCGCGTCTTCGAACCGGAAGGTCCGCTTCTGCTGGAGAGCGACCTTCTCTTGAACAGCGACCGGCTCCTGGCCGCGGGCTGGCGACAACGCCAGTAGGAAGGCGACGGAGAGCAACACGATGCGAGCGGTTCGCGTCATCAGGAAGATCCTCGATGGGACAGGTGCGGTCAGCCGCGGGCTCCAGATCCAGCCCACGAGTCTCCCATGTCTTCCTGTCCTCGAAAACCGGGTTCAGTGGCACAATGGAGCGGCTCTGACCCCCGCCACCGGGAGGGGGCGGGGGTCGGTCCCCGGGCCACCCAATTCCCATGACAGGTCACGATTACACGAACAGGCAGAACGCTCCGTTTTTCTGGTTCCTGTCGCTGTTGGCGGTGGGGTGTTTCATCGGGGGCCGGGCCTCAGAGCCCGAGTTTGGCGCGGTGGTCACCTGCTACTCGTTGTCCGCGGTCTTTGCGTTGCTTGCGGTCATGTTCATGTGGCTCGAGACGAGTGATCAGGGGGATCACTTGCTCGTGCATTTCGGTCCTCTCCCGATCGCGCGCAGGCGTGTGCGCTACGAGAGGATACGGGCGGTGAGGCGGGATCGGTCCCGCTTGATCGAGGGATGGGGCATCCATCTCGGACCGCGGGGATGGATCTGGAACCTCTGGGGACGCGAGGTGGTGGAACTCGACCTCGACAAGGGTCGCTTGCGGATCGGAACGGATGACCCGGAAGGTCTCACCGCTTTCCTGCAAGATCGCTGCAACCTGAACTGACCGCGGCCGCTGCTCTGAAAGAGCAGCAGCCGCGCTCAGTCTCCCGCCTCGGCCGCCTTCTGCGTCTGCAGGACCGGTCCCCCGAAGAGGAGCAGGCCCACCGCGGTCCCCATAATCCACTGCTCCCCCTCCAACCAGGGCACCTCAGGTCGCGCCAACTCGAGCAAATGATCGAGCACGATCGCATTGACGAGCTTGCACACGAGGGCGAAGACGACCGCGATCGCCATGCCACGGGCGAGGAGCTTGAAGAACTCCCCGGGGGAGAGGCTCTGTTTCCCTATACCGGCGATTCCCGCGATTTGTGTGGGGACCCAGCGCATGACAAACAACGGCAGCATCATCCCCCCCAAGAAGATCACCGCCCATACGCCCGTCTCGGCCCAGTATCCAAGGCCCGGAGCATCGAGCAGCAGGGTGCGATCGATCCACTCGAGCACGAGGAACCCGATTATCGCGAAGCACAGCGAGGGAAGAAGTAAACGGACGATGTAGGTCTTCATGGCTGGACTATGCCCCAATCACCTGCTCTTGGCCTTGCTAATCGGTCTTTTCTGAGACCGACTTCGCGGAGTCACACCTTGCGGCACTCATGAGTAGTGGGGAGTTGACTTGGATGTCAGGAATCCCCAGAGGAACATGACTCCGCCGACGATGAAAGCGGCGGCCGCGCGGTCTCCCGCGCCGTGCTGCGCCGTGGTGTAGGCGATGGTCCCCAATCCGATGGTCATGCTGCCGAATCCCATCATCAGTGCCCCGCTGATCTTCAGTGTCGCCTCATCGCTCATGGCCACTCCTTTCGAGTTCACGCTGACGCTTCTTTTCGTATGGGCCGTTTCGTGCCGACCCACGAAGATCGTCTCCTCTTGCCTCTCAGGTCCCCTGACGTTCTTGGGACTCCTGTTCCACCCCCCGTACCCATGTAGAGGGACTCCTACCTTCTCACCCAGGTCGCTTCATTCGCTACACCCGCATCTGTCTTGCCTTGCAAGCGCAGTCAGAGATAGAGCAGCGGTTTCCTAAACCGCAGGTCAGAGGTTCGAGCCCTCTCGGAATCGCTTGCTCGACATCGATCGGCTTCCTGCCAGAGATCATTGCGATGTCGACGACGGCGTTCGTGAGGCGTACGAATCACGCACCAACGCCCCTTCGCGATGCGAAGCGTGAGCTCGTAGATCGGAGGTGGATTCTCGGGCCGGTCAACTGCCTTGCCACACGGTGGTGGTAACCTGCGTGGATTCGCTCTTGAGGCTCCTATTGGACAAACGCCATGCTTCGATTCCTCATTGCCGCGCTCGTGCTCGCCCCTGTCGCCGTCGCACAGTTGGTCACCTACGACTTCAACAACCTGAACGGTTCGAACCCCTATCCTTTCACCCTGCTCGACGCACAGGACAGTTGGTCTGAAGAGACGTTCAACGCCTCGAACCGTTGCGGAGTGACGGCGACGTTGTCGCACGACGCAACTCAGTCTTTGCGTTTCCAGGAAGTGGGACCGGGCTTCGGTTGTGACGCGTCGAGAATCAACGACGCGAGCTTCGGCTTCCCGCCCTACGTCGGGACCGAGACGAGCGCGTACTTCCAGGCCGACATGCAGGTCGGCTACTGGGGCGGGTCGTTCGGTCTGGCCTACGACACGGACCTCGACGGCAGGATTCGTGGCTACCAGCCCGGCGAGCGCGGGGTCCGATTCAGAGTCGGGACCCAAGCGACCGTCCAGTTCCAGCTGATTGCCGCCGACGGGACTTCCGTGAGTGCGCCGTTGTCGAACCTCGGCTCGGTCTCCGGCGGCGACTGGCTGCGGATCGGAGTCACGATGGACCTGACCGCGGCCAACGGAAGCGGGTTGGGTGCCGTGGAGGTGCAAAACATCACGGGCGGAGCCACGACGCTCACGCCGGTGCCGGGCTTGCAGGCCGTGCCGCTCGGGCTCGATCAGACCGCAGGGAACGCCACCAACCCGATCGCGTGGCACGCGGTGTGGCTGCACTTCGAGGGCGCGACCTACGGCCTCGACAACATCCAGATCGGCGTCAAGCCCGTGGAGTACCAGGTCAACACGCCGTTGGCGAGGATGATCGTGGACGGCGTGGTGGGCTCGATCTCCAGCCCGGCAACGGTGAACCTCGCGGTCGGCCAGGTGGCGATGGTCAGCTTTCAGAGCAGCAACGCCGGCACGGTCTGGGAGGTCGGCATGGGAGCGGCACCCTTGATTCCGGCCTCCGCGGGCGCCTTCCTGACTCCCGACGGCGACCTCGTCAACATCGACCTGGCCGACCCGCTCTTCTCGTTCCTGTGGGGTGGCTTCGCGAGCCCGCCCTTCGCCAACATGACGCTGCCCATCTCCTTCGCCGCGCCCACGAGCATCTCGGGGCAGCTCGCCGTGGGCGACCCGACTTCGATCACCGGCGCCCGCCTGTCTCAGCCGGTGCGGGTCATCGTGCCCTAGCGCGGAGCCGCGACAAGGCCGTCTCGATCCGGGTGCGGATCGTCCGCGGTTTCCTGAACCGCAGGTCAGAGGTTTAAGCCCTCTCGGGATCGCTCTTCTCTTTGTTTGCCTCGCCTTCTCCGACGACTCTTGAGGCAAACCTGAGGCAAACCGAAGTCTCCCTGACTCCCAACTTCAGAGGGATGTCAGATGGGTCGTGTGTTCAAGCCTCGCAGGTCGCTCAAGGACGGAAGAATCTGGAAGAGCAGCAAGTGGTACGTGGAGTATCGAGACGCTGGTGGAACCCAGCATCGCAAGCCAGCATCGGGCGGGGAGACTTCCCGCCACTGCAAACCGACTCTCACCTAGCTAGAATGCGGTCATGAAAAAAACCAAGAAATCATATCTCGGTTTGGCTGTCGGTCTTGGGCTCATAATCGGCACCTCCATCGGCGCAGCTATGGGCAACGCTGGCGTGGGTGTCGCCTTCGGACTCACGTTCGGCGCTGCAATTGGTGCTGCAATTGGCGTGGCAGGGTCGGGGCAAGACGACGCTGATTCGCCTGAGAAGAAGTAGCCCAATGAGACCTCACATGAACATCCCACGCATCGCACTCGTACTCCTTGCGAGCTTGATCTGCGTTGGTTGTTCAGATGCGAGTGAAGAGCCGACGCCAGATCCAACGGGTGGCGGAGAGAAGGTCGTTGAGCGGTACGAGAGCGGTCAGAAGAAGTTCGAAGGGTATCTGCTCGAAGACGGAACCAAGGTGGGGATTTGGACCTACTGGTACAAGCACGGCCAGCGGAAGGAAGAGGGCAAGTTCAAGAACGGGAAGAAAGAGGGGCGCTGGACGGCTTGGCACAAGAACGGGAAGAAGTTCAAAGAGGGCATTTTCGTGAACGGGGAGAAAGAGGGGCGCTGGACCTGCTGGTACCAGAACGGGAAGAAGTACTCAGAGGGCGAGTACAAGAACGGGAAGAAGGAAGGACCTTGGCCTTATTGGTTCGACACGGGCTCAATCCATCACTACACCAGCGGCATCTACAAAGACGACGAGAAGGTCGCTGACCTGCCCAAGAAGAACTAGCCCAATGAAACCTCACTTGACGAAGTTGGGACTCCTGTTCCACCCCCCGTACCCATGAAGGAAGGGACTCCTTCCTTCTCACCCTTCACCCACGCCTGAGGATGGCCAACGCTGCGATTACTAAGGTTGCGATGATGAACACCTTGACGACCCACGGCTCTTCTCTATCGCCAGTGCGAAGGAGCAAGGAGACTGATCTCGTCATGAGGT
>JABSRK010000098.1 GCA_013213915.1 Planctomycetota bacterium | reverse complement strand
CCCCGAGCCGTGTCGTAAAAAAGGACGGTTCCTTTGCCATGTCACTTCCACTCCAGAGCGCCGTTGTCCCAGGCGTAGACAAATCCGACCAACAGAACGCCCAGGAAGATGAACATCTCCGTCAGGCCCAGGACTCCCAGGTCCCGATAAAGCACCGCCCACGGATACAGGAACACCAGTTCGACATCGAACAGGATGAACAGGATGGCCGTCATGTAGAACTTGATGGCCAGCCGCCCCGTGGGAAGAGCGATGGGCTCGTTGCCGCACTCGAAGGGCGCCAGTTTTCCCGGCGTGGGGTTCTTCTTTCCCAGGATGGACGCGAGCCACACCATCCCGCCCGCAATGACGCCGGCCAGGACCAGGGCGACCGCTATTCCAGTGTGTTCATTCACAGCCCATCAACCTCGCGAGCAGTCTACCAACGTCCCCGACGTCACGGCGCCACCGCCCAGTCGGTGATGAGCCTGGGAAGAACGCCGCCGACCAGCGTAACGATGGCAGCGATGGCGATCGCAACGGAGAGGGTGACAGGAAAGCGCGCGGGCGTGGGCGACTCGGGTTCCCTCATGTACATGAGAACGGCGATGCGCATGTAAACGAACGCCGACACGACACTGCAGACGACCGCCAGCACCGCCAACACCACGTACCCCGCCCCGACGGCGCTGGAGATCACGACGAACTTGGCCACGAATCCAGACGTCAACGGGATCCCCGTGAGGGCCAGCAGGAACAGCAACATGACCCCGGCGACCCCCGGCCGTTGCGACGCGAGCCCCTGATAGCCATCCAGCGTCGCGCCGCGTGCGCCGAGGCCGATGACCACGCCGAACGCGCCGAGAGTCATGAAGACGTAGAAGAAGGCGTACGTCATGGTCGCCGAAGCTCCTGCGTCCGTCCCCGCGGTCAATCCCATGACGGCGTAACCCACGTGGGCGATGGACGAGTAAGCCAGAAGACGCTTCATGTCGGTCTGCGCCAGGACCAGCACGCTACCCACCGCGACCGAAAGGGCAGCCAACCCCACCAGGATGATCGACAAGGCTGGTGAGTCCGGGCCGAAAGCGATCACGACCACACGCCCAAGGGCGGCCAGGCCGGCGGCCTTGGACCCCGACGCGAGGAACGCAGCGACCGGTGTGCTCGCGCCCTGGTAGGCATCCGGCACCCACGAGTGGAACGGCACCGCCCCGATCTTGAAGGCGAGGCCCGCAGCGATGAGCGCCAGCGCCGCCAACTGCAGCGGATCGTCCGCGAGCCCGCGCTCGGCGATGGACGCGGCGACTCCGGAGAATGACGTCGTCCCCGTCAGCCCGTAGGTGATGCTGATCCCGAACAGCATCAACGCGGACGCGAAGGAGGCGAGCAGGAAGTACTTGATCGCCGCCTCGTTGGACGACGGACGGTCCACCGTGATCCCCACCAGGATGTAGGAACACAGGGTGATGAGCTCCAGCCCCAGGTAGAACGTCACCATATCCACCGCCGAGACGGTGAGCATCATGCCCACCGACGCCAGCAGGAGCAGCACGTGGTACTCGCTGCGGGGCGCTCCGCTGCCCTCGAGGCCCTTCACCGACAGCAGCGCCACCAACGCCAGCGCAGCAGCCACGAGAACCTTGAAGAACTGAGCGTAGCCATCGACGGTGATCAGTCCGCCGAACGCGCTCTGGGGTTCCTTCGAGAGCACCCACCACGAAGCAGCAACAGCAGCAGCCGCCGCGAGCACCGTCGCAACCACGGGCACCGACGTGCTCTGGATGCGACGAGCGACGAGGATCAGCACCAGCGCCATCCCGGTGAGGATCAGTTCGGGGAGCACCAGGCCCAGATCAGCTACGGTCGCGCCGTTCATGGAGCGCCTCCGAGCAGGGCCTTCACTGGCTCATGGAAGTACGACAGGACCAGCTCCGGGTACACGCCGAGACACACCGCCAGGATCACCAGGGGCGCCAGGATCGCCACCTCGCGCACACCAAGCTCCAGCTTCATGCCTTCGAGTCCTGGATTCAGCTTGCCCATGACCACCCGGTAGTACAGCCAGACCATGTACACGGTCCCGAGGGCGACACCCCAGATGGCCATCACGCCGAGCCACCCTTCGGTAGCGAAGGCGCTTTGAACGACGAGGAACTCGCTGACGAACGAGTTCAGACCCGGGAACCCGGCGGCCGCCAAGCAGAACACCGTCAGCAGGACGCAGTAGATCGGGGCGACCTTCGCAACGCCGCCATAGTCCTTGATCTCGCGGGTGTGGGTGCGTTCGTAGATCATGCCGACGCACAGGAACAGGGCGGCGGACACGATCCCGTGGTTGATCATCTGGAGGATGGCGCCCTCCACTCCCCCCTGGTTGAGCGTGAAGATCCCGAGGGTGACGAACCCCATGTGCCCGACGCTGGAGTACGCGATGAGACGTTTGATGTCGGTCTGCGCCAGGGTCATGTAGGCGCCGTACACGATGGCCACCACGGAAAGGACCAGCATGGGCTCCAGGAAGAACGCGACACCGTCCGGCAGGACAGGAAGCGAGATCCGCAGGAAGCCGTAAGCCCCCATCTTCAACAGAACCCCGGCCAGGATCACGCTGCCCGCGGTGGGCGCTTCCGTGTGCGCGTCCGGGAGCCACGTGTGTACCGGGAACATGGGGACCTTGACGGCGAACGCAGCGAGGAAGGCCGCGAACAGCCAGACCTGCGCATCGGGATCGATGGTCGCCTTGGCGAGCTCCCGGAAATCCAGCGTGTCGCACGTCGTGTACAGCACGATCAGGCCCACGAGCATGAGCACGCTGCCCGCCAGAGTGAACAAGAGGAACTTCACCGCTGCAAAGACCCGCCGCGGCCCTCCCCATACACCGATGAGGAGGAAGATGGGGATGACGATCAACTCCCAGAAGACAAAGAACACGAACAGGTTGGTCGCGGCGAACAACCCGATCATGGCGGTCTCGGCGACCAGCAACGCGGCGTAGAACTCGCGCTCGCGCGTCTTCACCGCGACCCACGACACCCCGACACACAGGACCGTGAGAAGCGTGGCCAGGGCGATGAACGGGATGCTGATACCGTCCACCCCCATGCCGTAGACGATGTTCCAGTCCGGAAGCCAATCCACCGACTCGACGAATTGGAGCGCCGCCGAGGCCTTGTCGAAATCCGTGTAGAGGGGCAGCGAGACGACGATGGTCGCCAGGCTCGCAGCGAGGGCGATCCACCGCGCGAACCGCGCGCCCGCGAAGAACAGCAGGACTGCCCCCGCCATCGGCAGGAACGTGGTGACGGTGAGTACGGGATAGTCGCTCATAGCGCCATCACCGCCAGGGCCAGGAGCACCACCACCCCGATCGCCATCATCAACCCGTAATGCTGCGTGTGGCCGCTCACCCCGTCCCGAATCAACCGGCTCAGGGCCTGGGTGCAGCGCCCGATACCGAGGAACGCAGCGTCCACTACGCCGCCGTCGATCTTTCGCACGCGTTGCGCGATGGCCATCACGGGCTTGCGCATCACGAACTCATAGATCTGCCCGACGAACCCGTATTCGAAACGAGACAGGGGCTTCAAGGCTCGGACGAACAGGCCCGTCCCCCGCCGGTAGAACCAGTCCGTGTCGGCGCTCACCGTCGACTTGGGATCCAGGTGCTTGAGCAGCATGAAGAACCCCAGCGCCGTGAAGCCCAGAATGCCCAGGGTGCTCGTCAGGTGGGACGGCGAGAACACGTCGTAGGCGAGGGCGACCGCCGCGTGCGGCAGGTTCTCGTACAGCAGCCAGGGGTAGACGCCGATCCCGACGCAAAGCGCCGCCGCGATGCCCATGGCCACGAGCATGTTCTTCGGTGGCTCCTTGGCCCTCAGCCCCGTGTCCTTCCCGAAGAACATGTAGTAGGGAAGCTTGAGCCCGGTGTGCAGGAAGGTCCCGGCGGAGGCCAGGGTGAGCGTGAGGAAGATCCACATGTAATGGGACTCGCCGGCGGCGGAGACCACCATGGACTTGCTCACGAACCCGCTGAACAGGGGCACCGCGGAAATGGCACACGCCCCGATCATGTAGAGACCGAGGGTGATGGGCATGGTCTTGTAGAGCCCGCCCATCTCGGTCAGGTTGCGCTTGCCGGTCATCTGCAGAACGGCCCCGGCCCCCATGAACAGCACCGCCTTGTAGAGGATGTGAGCGAAGGCGTGGGCCGATGCGCCGTTGATGGCGAGATGAGTGCCGATGCCGACGCCGCAGACCATGTATCCCACCTGGCTGATGATGTGGTACGCCAGCAAACGACGTGCGTCATTCTCAAGGACGGCATAGACGACGCCGTACACCGCCATGCCCGCCCCGAGCCAGATAAGGAACTCGGTCCCCGGGAAGCCACGCAACAGCGCGTAGACCGCTGACTTGGTGGTGAACGCGGTCATGAACACCGCGCCCGTGACCGTGGCTTCCGGGTAAGCATCCGGCAGCCAGGCACCCAGGGGCGGCACCGCCGCGTTGACCAGGAACGCCACCAGGATGCAGATCCAGGCGGCGCTTCCGTACCACGCGCCGAAGTCGGTGAATTCGAGGGAGCCGGTGGCGTTCCAGTGCAACACCGTCCCCGCCAGGAGGAACAGTCCGCCGACCACGTGGACAAGCAGGTATCGGAAACCCGCCGCCACCGCCGCCTGGTCCCGTCGCCGCCACACCAGCAGCACCGACGAGACCGCCATCATCTCCCAGAACACGTACAGGGACAGGAGATCGCCGGCGAAAGTCACGCCCAGGGCGGCACCCGCATACGTCAGCGCGGAAACGTGCTGGGTGTCGTCCTCCACATGCAACGCGTAGACCATGCCGATGAAGGCCATGATCGAGAACACGTAGGAGAAGATCAGGCTCAGCTCGTCCACCCGGCCGAACACGACCCTCTGCCCGAGGAACTGGGCGACGCCGTACTCCCCCTTGGTCATGAAGAAGCAGGCGATCACCGCCGCCGCCGGCACGGCGAGCATGACCGCGCGCTTCACGCCCCCCTTGAGGAACGGAAGCAGCCACGCTCCGATGATGAGCAGGAGGCCTGGATGCACCCACTCAATCCCCATAGAAGTCCTCGCGTTTCATGAGCCAGACGACGCCGATGAACTTGGACACGATGATGATCACGGCGCAGGAGATGAACCCGTACACGGACCCCCAGCCGGGCCACGTCTCGAATGGGAAGTGCGGGTGGTCGGACGGGAACGCGAGCTGCTGGCCCACCTCAAGGGCGAGCACCAGCACGAGGAAGAGGTAGAACCCGCGCTTGATGCGCTCGAAGCGAGCCGGGTCCTCGATCCGCTTCTCCAGCCAGTTCATGGCATCACCCTCCCCGCGAGATCCAGCACGACGCCCGGGAACATGCCGAGCAGCAGGCTGGCGGCGGCTGTGATGACCAGCGGTGCGACCATCCACGGCACCTCCCGCACGTCGTCTTCGCCCTCCGGAGGTTTCTCGAAGTACGCCTTGTAGACAATGGGCCCCAGGTACGCGGCGCTGAGCAATGAACTCAACAGCAGCACCCCGAGCAAGACGGGACTGCCGGCGTCCAAGGTGCCGAGGGCGATGTTCCACTTGGACACGAATCCGCTGGTGAGCGGGATCCCCACGATGCTCATGGACGCGAGCGCAAACGCCCCCATGGTCCAGGGCATGCGCTTCGCGAGCCCGGAGAGTTGACTGATCTCGGTCTTGTGCGTCGAGGCGTAGATGGACCCGGCGCACAGGAACAAGGTGATCTTGGAGACGGCGTGGTTGGTGATGTGGGCGCTGCCGCCCATGACGCCGCTGGCGTTCAATAGCGCCGCCCCCAGGATGATGTAGGAGAGTTGACTCACCGTGGAGAACGCCAGCCGCGCCTTGAGGTTGTCCTGGCCGAGCGCCAGCACCGACGCCACCAGGATGGTCACGGACGCCACGATCAGCGCCACTGTGTCGCCCCCGATGTCGCCCATGGCCACGGGGCCGAAGACGAACAGGAACATCCTCAAGGTCGAGAACACCCCCGTCTTGACCACGGCCACGGCGTGCAGCAGCGCGCTCACCGGTGTGGGTGCCACCATGGCGGCGGGCAGCCAACTGTGCAGCGGCATCAACGCATTCTTGGCGAAGCCGAAGAGGAACAGGATGAAGATGACCAGTAGCAGCCCGGGCTGCTCGCTCACCGTCGCCGCGGAGAAGATGCCCCCGGCCTTGAAGTCCAGGGTCCCGGTCAGGTTGTAGGTCAGGATGATGGCGGACAGCAGCAGCACCTTGGCCGCGCCCAGCAGATAGATGGCGTACTTGCGCGCGCCGGCCCGCGCCTCGTCCGTCTCCTTGTGGGCCACGAGCGGATACGTGATCAGGCTCAATGCCTCGTAGAAGAGGAACAGGGTGAACAGGTTCGCCGCGAACGCCACCCCCATGGTGGTGGTCAACGCCAGCGCAAAACACGAGAAGTAGCGCGTCTGGGCGTGCTCCTCGAGGGTCCGCATGTAGCCGATGGAATAGAACGAGGTCAGGGTGTAGAGGATCGCCGCGCCGCCGGCGAACAGCAGGCCGAACGCATCGGCCCGGAAGGCCAGCTCGATTCCCGGCATAAGGCGGAACAGCACGCACTGCGGTGATCCCCCGTCCAGGACATCGGGGATCATGCTGATGACCACCGCGGACATGACCACACCCGCGGCGATCGACCAGAACTCACGCAGGTTGGCGCGTCCCTGGCCGGTGAGCCCGATGAGGATCGCTCCGGCAGCCGGAACGAGGATCGCGATGAGGGGGAAGGACATCACCACTTGAGCTCGGTCAGGTCGCCCACGCCCGCCCCGGGCTTGTTCCGATTCAAGGCGATCACCAGCCCCAGGCCGATGCCGGCCTCGGCGGCCGCGACCGCGATCACGAACAGGGCCAGGACCTGTCCACGGGGATCTTCCATGTGCCAGCTGAAGCCCACCAGGCTCAGGTTCACCGCGTTGAGCATGACCTCCACCGAGATGAACATCAGGATGATGTTGCGCCGCGCCAGAAAGCCGAACATCCCGATGCCGAACAGCAGGGCGCTCAGCCCCAGGATGGTGTTCATGGAGATGGTCATGACGCCGGCGCCCGCTTCTTGGCCAGAACCACGGCGCCGATGATGGCGGCCAGGAGCAGCAGCGACGCCATCTCGAACGGCAGCGCGAACGGCCCGAAGAGTTGGGTGCCCAGGTTCTCGAGACTTCCCAACTCCGGCGTATCCGCGGCTGCGCCCCCACCCGCTACGGCGGCCTTCTCTATCACCAGCGGCTCCATCTGGGCGAGCCAGGCCAGCGCGCCCAGTGACAGCCCCGCGACGACGGCGAAGGGCCAGTGCACGCCGAAACGCGGACGGGCCTCCTCCCCTGGCAGGTCGAGCAGCATGAGAACGAACAGGTAGAAGATCAGGATCGCGCCCGCGTACACGATCACCTGCACGGCGGCCAGGAACTCGGCGCCCAGGATGAGGAAGATGCCCGCTACGTGGAGAAACAGGGCGAGCACCCACAGCATGCTGTGGACGGGATTCCGCCGCGTCACGGCAAAGAACGCGCTCGCGACGCTGGCTGCGGCCAGATAGTAGAAGGTCGCCTCTTGCAAGTCTGGATCAACTCCCCGGTCGGCGACGAGAATAACGGTTTTCGCCGTTCTCCGAGCGCGCGCAGGTAGCCGCACCGGCCCCCATTTCCGCGCGCATCCTAACCGCGCAGGGAACACCTCCAAGCCGACCCCCTCGTCAACACCCGCGCGGGAGGCCCTCTTTCCTCCACGTCGGGGGGCCAGGCCCGACCGCTTCCGCCCACGAACGCCGCCCGTGCATGGTGGCCGGTCGGACAAGGGCCGCAGGACCAGGCCCGGACCGCGGCCATAAAATTGGGCCAGAGCAGGTGATTACGTCCGAGTCCTTCGACGACAACGCGGTGCTCTATCGACCCTGGCGCCGCTGCCATCGGTCGCTGGAATTGCCTCAGAGAAGCTCCGTGGTCGGCGTGACCCGATGTCGCCCGCGATCATCTCGCCATCCGCGCCCTTCTCCGACTCCACGAGCATGTCGACCACACCCGGCGAGGAATAGCGCTCCCGTCTCACCCACCTTACAAAGTCGCTCGTAGCCGGCCCTCGGCTTGCCCCCACCCGGGATTCAATCTTCACGGTCACTCGGGCGTGGACCCAAGCCGTCCCGCAACGCCGCGACCTTCTTCCGCAACGCCTCGATGGAATCCGTCAGCTCCGGATATTCGCGCTTGATCCCTCGAGGCAGCCAGTCTGACCCCTGGAGCTCCTCGAGGGTGGACGCCAGCCGCGCGAGCTTGCTTCTGACCTGGGCCGAGACATCCCCCTTGTGAAGCTCGGACTCCAGCTTCGGAAGATCGACCTGCATCTGGCGGACCTTGCGGTCCAGGGCCTGTTTGGCGGCCTGCGCTTTCAGCACCTTGAGTCGTGCCTCGGAGGCCTTCTTCGCCGCCTCGCTGTAGTTCATGCCCTCGGGAATGGGCCAGTCGTCGGTCCGGAACGTGGGCAACGGCAACCGCTCCCGCCCCACCAGGTTCCCGGTCGGCCAGTTAGCCCAGCCGTAGCGAACCGCCACCGGGTCAGCGACCAGGTCGCTCCAGACGGCGATGGTCCACTTGCCGTCGAGGCGCGCCTGCTTCGCCTTGGCCGGATACCAGCGCCGGTCCTCTCCCGCGATGATGAACCCCTCGAGGGGGGCGTTGCCCTGCCGCGCGCACGGGATCACCTGCCAGGCGGCGTTTTTCTCGATGTGCTTCCAACGGTCGTACACCACGGGGTCGGAGTCGAAGAACAGGTGCAGCTTGCTGCCCTTGCCGACCATCCGCTGGTAGGCATTGCCCCGGTGCACGATCATCTTCCCGTAGACCCGGGCCAGCGCCCAGCGTGACGCGTATTCGGCGACGGGCATCTTCTCGGCCGGGTGGATATAGGAATTGCCCGTGGGATAGGTGGCGATCATGGCGGCGTTCGGATCGTCCGCGAGGGCACGACGCTGGATGTCGCGCACGATGGCGTATCCCTCGGCCACCGTCGCCAATTCGGGATCCACGCCGAAGTTCCCCCAGCCGGGCTGGCTGATGCACCCGAAGGGGAGCGCCTCGTCGCGGAACGCCTTGCGGAACGAACGCGGGACATGGGGGAACGTGTGCTCGTACCGCGTCCAGCGCATGAAGTTGTTGTTCTCACCCTGGTAGTAGAGAACCCCCCGCACGCCCAGATCGCGGATCGGCATCACGGTCGCGTTGAACAGCCCGGCGGGCGGGCTCCATCCGCTGCGAGGGTCGCCAGGTTTCTTGGGCAGCCGCAACCGCGGCTCCTTCTTGCCGTCCGCCTTCGCCTTGGCGACCTTTTCGGTGTGCTCCACCTTCACCGCATCGCACGCGCGCTCCCACGCGGCCATGATGCCACTGACCTGTTGGGGGTCATCCCAGCGCGCCGTCTCGGCGTCGTAATCGGTGAGCACCGTACGGACGATCTCGTGGTCAACGCTGTCGAGTTCGTCCCGCATGCACCAGGTCTGCCCCAGGGTGCCGCCACGGGCGACGTTGATGACGCCGACGGGGACCTTCAGGTAGCGGTGCAGGAACAACCCGTAGAGATAGGGAACCGCTGAAAACCGCGCTGCGTTCTTCGGGCTGCACTCGCGCCACTCGACCCTCTTGCGAACGTCCGGAAGCGGCTTGTACCAGGAGTCCTCCCAGGCGACGTAGCGTAGCCCCGGGAAGTCCGCGGACGCGACCTCGCGGTCTTTCCGATTGAAGCCCCCCCATCCCATGTTGCTCTGGCCGGCGCACACCCAGATCTCGCCGATCAACACCTCCGCCGCTACGCGCACTGCATCCCCGTTTTCCGCCGCGATCCACGTCGGGCGGAAGCTGGCGGCGATCGGTTGAAGCTCCGCCATCCAACGGCCGTCGTCTCCGGCCGTGACACTCTGGTTCCTGGACACGGCCGGAGGAGCGTTGCGCTCCACGTACCGCATGGTGACCCCGTACTCGTCGGACGACGGCTCGGCCGCTGCACGACGTGATCCCTGCTCCACCGCTCTGGCGACGAGCGCCGCACCTGACGCCTCATCCTGGGTCAGCGTCACTTTCACCGTGGACCCCGCCGGCGCCCAACCCCAGATCCGGATCGGCTTGTGTTGCTGCAGGACCATGCGATCGCCGAGGATGCGCGCCAGCCGGAACTCGCCATCGGGTCCGCCCTGCGCCGTCGCCGTGGACGTCAACACCATGCTCATGACGAGAGCCACGATGGTGCAACCGACCCCATGCACCGAAGGCCTCCCGATGAATCCGCAACGCTTCATGAATCGTCTCCAGTCCGGGAACTCGAACCAGAGGCCAACGTATCCACTCGCGCCAACCCCGGATAGCCCGCGATCCCCGTCGCCCGTGTGCGCCCAGGCGATCAAGCCGGCGAAGGCGGGCACAGGGAAAAGGGAGCGACCGGACCCGCGAAGAGGTGCGGGCCCGGTGCGGGGTCATCTACAGAATCCAGTGGCCGGCCACGACGACTTCCGTGCGCTCGTGGATCTCGAAGTGACCAGGGATGACCACGGTGCGCCAACCGGCGGGGGCGACCAGGATCTGGTGCTCGATCTCATGTGCATCGATGTAGACACCGATCACGTCCTCGACCCACACCTCGATGGTCGCTTGCGCGGCCCACACCTGAAACTCGATCACGCGCGTAACGGGCGCGATCCAGATGTAGTGGTGGGTGCAGCCACCGATGGCGAATCCGCCCAGGTGCACGTGCAGGCCACCCGCGCAGCCGCAAGGTGGCGCGCAGTGCGGGTGCGGCGCGAGTACCGGCGCCACGGCCACGGAAAACAGCGGCTTGATCGCCGTGTTCGGGACGATCAGACCAGGGTTGAT
>JABSRK010000097.1 GCA_013213915.1 Planctomycetota bacterium | reverse complement strand
GCTTGCCCTCGCCGTGGGGGACGGGCTCGCCCCGGTCTTCGGCGCGTTGTTCTCGCGACCACGCTGGCCCTGGAACGCGTCCAAGACCGTGCCGGCGACGGCCGCGGCGTTCGCCATCGCGGCTGCGTTGCTGACGACGTTGACTGACGCCACGTTGGCGTTCTCCGCCATGGGTGTGGGGGCGCTGGCGGAGAGCCTGCCGGGTCCCGTTGATGACAACCTCACGGTGCCCATGGTGACGGCCGCGGCGGTGTTCCTGATGGGAGGCATGGCGTGACCGATCCATGGGTCCTGGGCGGGGTCATGGGCGCGGCCCTCGCCGCCGTGCTCTGGCGTTGCCGGTCGGTGACCCCCTCGGGGGCGGTTGCCGGGTGTGCGCTGACCACCGTGTTTCTCGGAGCAGGAGGCTGGGGAGCGTTCAGCGCGTTCGTCCTGCTGGTCCTCGGGGGGACGGTGGTGACCCGGCTCGGACGGGCGCGCAAGCCCGGGCATGGACGCCGTCGCGACGCAGGACAGGCGCTCGCCAACGCGGGACCGGCGGCTGTCCTGCTGCTGGTCGTGCCCGCGGCGCCTGGCGCCATCGCCGTGGCTGCGGCGCTGGGCGCGGCTTGGTCGGACACGGCGTCGAGTGAGGTCGGTCTCCTGGCGCAGCGGCGGCCCCGGATGCTCCTTTTTGGCCCTGCGGTGGAGCCGGGGCGAGATGGTGGGATGACGCTGCTCGGTACGGCGGCAGGCATCGTCGCCGCCGTCACGGCAGCAGTTGTCGCGATGGCGTTTGGGGACTCCTCATTTCTCGTGCCGGTCATGGTGGGGGCGGTCTGCGGCAACCTGCTCGACAGCATCCTGGGGGCGACCGTGGAGTCGCGCATCTGTTGCTACGGCAATGAGATCGTGAATGCCCTGGCGTCGGCGTCCGGCGGCTGTGTCGCATGGCTGCTTGTGGGGGGCGCATGACATGGCGTGGTTACGTTTGCTGCGACCGTTCACGTTGCTCCCACCGCTGCTGGGCATGCTGTCGGGCGCCGCGTCCGCGTGGGGCGCCGGCGTCGTCGATGCGCGGCTCCGCACCAGCGACCTGTGGACCCTGCTGGTGGCGGGGAGCTTGATGGCCGTGCTCCTGAACGCCGCGAGCAATGTGTGGAACCAGGTCTGCGACGTCGAACTCGATCGTGTCAACAAGCCGGACCGTCCCTTGCCTCGGGGAGAGGTGAGCGCAGTGGCTGCACGGTGGTTGGCCCTTGCCCTTTACGCCGCGAGTCTGGCGCTAGCGTTCGTCGCGACGCCGGCAGATGTCCCCGAGGTCGGTGTCATCGTCGTGTTCACCGCCCTGCTCACGTGGGCGTACTCGGGGCCTCCTCTGCGTTTGCGTCGCGTGTGGTGGCTTGCTCCGCTGGTCATCGCGCTGCCTCGGGGCGGTTTGCTGAAGGTGTGCGGGTGGGCCGTCCTCGCGCCCGTCGCCGCCGACCGCGAGCCGTGGGTGCTCGGTGGCCTGTTCTTCTTCTTCATCCTCGGTTGCGCGAGCACCAAGGACTTCAGTGACGTGGAGGGCGATCGGTTGGGCGGTGTCTGCACGCTTCCGATCCGCTTCGGGGCGCGGACCGCGGCGCTGATCATGGCACCGTTCTACGTCGCGCCCTGGGTCCTGTTCGCAGCGCTTCCGCACATCCACGTCGGCGGCCGTGCGTTGCTCTCGGTGGATGCCACAGCTGCCACGATTCTCGGGCTCGCCCTCGCCGTGCACGGCGCCGTGACGGCCTGGTTGATGGTGCGCAATGCGAGCGATCTCGCCGAGGAGCGCCGCGGCCGTTTCATGTGGCGCAACCTGTACGTCCTCATGATGGAGGCTCAGATCGGCGTCGCGGTCCTCTACCTCACTTCGGGGTGAGGCGCCGTGGGGCGGCCATGAGAAGCCCGTGCAGACTGCCCTTGCGCCGTGCGACGATGGTCCACGTCAGCGTGGTGCCGCGGCGCGTCAGCTCTTCCCGTTCCCACAGAAGCTCCCGGTGGCCACCATCCTGTGCTCGCACCGATGGGCGCCAGGCGTAGCGAACGCGCACACCTTGCTCCGTACGTTTGAGTTGGGTGGGGGAGAGGGTGACTTTGCGGACCGTACGCTCCGGTGCGTCGGCGGGGTGTCCCGCCCAGACGAATGTGAAATTGCCGGGACCCGGGTCGTCTTCCACCGGGACCGACCATGAGAATGTCGGTTCGTCCTCCCCTCGTTGCGATGGCAGCGTTGCGTTTGCGGGGGGGCCTTCCAGCGTCATGCGGGAGGAGGTGACCCGTGTGGCGCGCATGACTGGAACCAGACGCCATCCGTCGCGCGAATGTCCGAACTGTGAGACGCGCAACTGACGGCCCTGGCCGGGGTCAACCAGGTCCATGCCCGCGCGCACGTCACGATCAGGGAATGCGAGAGGGAGGGCATCGCCGAGGGGTCTGCGTCCGATGACGACGTCGATCAGGTCCACCCCGGGGACGGAGGGCAATTCCTCGACTCGTTCGAGGAGGGCGCGCACCGCTTCGCGTTGGGGGTGTGCCCGGGCGTCGGAGAGGCGAGCGCTGTTGTGCCCGCTGAGCGCCATCAGCAGCCCTGCGGCGACGACGACGAGGCGATCGACGCGGTGCGGCCATGCGCGCGCCGCTGCGAAGGCGAGGACCCAGGCGAGGCCGAGGGCTTGCACGAGCTGCCCTGCACCCAGCCCGACGAGGAGGACGAGCATCCCGCCGAGCATGGGCGCCTCATCGCCCGACCGTCGGCGCCTATGTCCGATCCCGAGGAGCACGACCACGGGCACGGCGAACGACGCGCGGCGACGCCAGGGCACTCCCGCTTCCGTGTCGCCGACCGGTGCGCACAGTTCGCCGACAGTGGCCGGCCACGACGCGGCGTCGTCCATGTTGCACGCGAGAAACACGAGCGCAGATAGGGAGAGCACGCCCAGGCTGAGGCGTGGTTCGCGGTGCATCAACAACTCGAGGACGAACAAGCTCACGACGCACCACAGGAGGATGACGACCGCCGGTACGTCGCGAGAGGCCAGCAACGCGAAGGGGTGGACGACCAGCATCGCCGGCAGCAGCCACGCCGCCGCGGGGGCGTCCCACGTCCTTGCCACGGAGAGCCCCGCCCGGACGCCGACGAGCGTGACAAGGACGGCGGCGAGAACACGCCAGACGACCGTGTTGCGCCCGAGGACGGCCGCCAGCAGTTGGCTGGGTGCTGCTCCCTTGCCGGCCATGGCCTCCAGGTCCGCGGCCAGAGGAACGTGGCCCAGCCAGCCCCCGAGCCACCGCGCCTCGCAGACGACCCATGCGGTCCCAACGACGAATGCCAGCAGCCCGGCCCGCCCGATCAAGGTCCCCTTCGCCACGCGCGCTACCCTATAGGGCGCGGCGTTTTGCGGCAAAAGCAGCGGTCGGATCGGGGTACGTAATGTAGAAGATGGCTCGCAGCCGACCGTAGAAGGAGAGCGGCCGCGAAAGGCTGCGATCTCCCATGCGTAAGGCAAACGAGCCCAAAGAGACGGTGATCCGCGACCAGGACCTGGTGGTTCGGGCCAAGGCGGGTGAGCAGGAGGCCTATGGCGAGCTGGTGGAGCGCTACCAGCGATCGCTCGAGGGCATCCTGGTTCCCCTGGCCAGTGACCCTGACCACGCGCGAGACCTGGCGCAGGAGACCGTCCTGAAGGCCTGGAAGAGCTTGAATCTCTACGACGGGAAGCACCGCTTCTCGACCTGGTTCTTCCGGATCGGCGTCAACCTCGCCATCTCCGTTCGCCGTCGGGCGCAGCTCGAAGCGCGGCTGAAGGAGTCGGCTGACCCGCGCAGCCCCGCCGCGCGCCTGACGCCGCCGGAGTCGCCGGTCGAGGCGGTCCTCCTCAAGGAAGACACCGAGCGGCTACGGGAGGCCATCGCGGCCCTGCCCGACCGCTACAAGAAGATCCTCTCCTACCGCTACGTCGAAGAACTCTCGTGCAAGGAGATCGCGGAACGCCTGGGCACGACGCCGAACACGGTGTCCATCGTTCTCTTCAGGGCCAAGCAGAGGCTCAAGGAAGACCTGGAGGAATCATGATTTCGGAAGAGTTCCAGCAACGACTCGATCTCCTGCTCGATGGCGAGCTCTCCGAGGAAGAGGCGCTTGCCTTCCGTCACGCGGTGCAGGACGATCCAGCCCTTCGTGCACTCGTTCGGGATGATCTCGTGCTCGCTTCGGCGCTCGAGTCGGTGGACCCCTCCGTTTTTGCGCCGCCGGCCGTGCCGTTGAAGTGGTGGCCGCGCGTTGCAGCGAGCGTCGCCGCGGCAGGCCTCGTGGTGGCGGCGTTCCTGGTGGGTCGCGGGGACTTCCATGGCCAAGCGGTGTCTCCATCGACGTTCCTCGTGGCTCGAGCGGGTGACGTGATTTCGGCGTCTGGATCGTTGCGCGAGGTGCAGATCGGCGACTCTCGGATCCGGGTACGACCGGGTGGCCGTGTCTCTGTCGTATCCGAGGTTCCCGTCGCGGTCGCTCTGGAGAGCGGGAGCGTCGAGGTTATGTCGGCGGCCGCTGATACACGGGTCGACGTGGGCGGCTTCGGCGAGGCGTTCGTGAAGGGTGGTGCAGCGCTGTTGCTCGGACCGGATACGTCACGTCGCGGTGGCTACCTCATGGTGACGTCCTTTTTTGGTTCCGTTCGGATGGTGGATGGCGAGTTCACCGACAGTATCGAGCCGGGCGAACCGCGGCTCTTCGATGGCGGCGGTCCCCGGCTGGCTGGTGAAGTGCTCGCACGCATGGCCGAGTTTGAGGGCGACGATGGGCTGATGGTGTTGACGACGTCTGAGCACACCGAGCTCATGGCGGCCCTGGACCAGGACAAGGAGCAACTCCAGGTCCGCATCGCCGCGCTCATGGCCGAGAACGAACGACTTGCCCTGGAGTTCGAGGCGATGCAGCGTCGGGATCCGAAGCGCCTACTCTCGCTGCGAGAGGTCCTCGAGTCGATGGCCGCTGTGGCTGAGCGTGATGACAGTCGGCCGCAGGTGTCACAGTGGCGCCGCATCCGTGCCGTCGTTCGCAAGTATGGCCGTCGTCCCGATGAAGTCGTCCGGGCAATCGAGGAGACCCTGCTGACTGCAGACGCGACGCGCGTACGTCGTCGCCTTGGCATGTGGAGCCTGAGTCGCGTCCGCAGCCCACTCGCCATCGATGCGCTGCTGCCGTATGTCGAAGATCCGGACTTGAATCTTCGTGTTGCCGCAGTCGAGGGCCTCGCGCGGCAGCGGAACCCGCGTTGTCGCGACGCGCTCAGCAAGGCGTTCCAGGGAGACGAGGCATTGCTCGTACGTGTCTCCGCTGCCGGAGGGCTCGTATCCCTCGGCGACTATGGAGAGCCGCTGCAGTGGCTTCTCGAGCAGTATCGCCAGCGCCCGCGTCACCCCGAGCACCTGCGCCGTCGTATCCTCGGTCGCGTCGTCGCTGCTCCGCTGGCCCAGTCGAAGGTCGTAGATTACATCGTCGACCTCTGCCTCAGTACGGAGACCGTCCCCGAGCAGCAGCGGGAGGTGATCCACCTCCTGGCCCGGCTCGGCGACGATACTGCCCGCACGACCCTCGAGTTCCTCTCGGAGGCGGCGGTGCGGCTGCAGATTCGGGCGCTGGCCACGCGTCACCTGAACCGCCTGGACGAAGGGGACAGGTAGGCGATCAGTTACACGGGATCGCGGTCACCGGCGACGCGGCCGGATTCCGCAGTACCAGGCATAGAGGCTGGGATGTGTAGCCGAACTCATAGTAGGGGACCATGTTCGGGTCCATCATCAGGTCAAACGTCACCCAAGCGAGTTCGATCTTCGTCCCGTCCAGAGCGAGTATGTTGAAGGGGTCGGTGAACCCCGTGAGGTCGATGTAACCGTCATGGAACCCGGTGGCGTCGAGGGTGTCGAAGAACCCATAGATGTCGATGCTCCAGGGAGGCCCACTTAGGGAACTGCTAATGGGGTGGCTGACCGCGACGCTGCCCCAGAACAAGTCGTCGGACTTGAGCGGGACGCCGCGCACGTCCGGCGCTGCCGGTTGGATGAATGGGATCTCGATGATGCCCTGCCTGAACGGCGAGCCGCAGGGGTTTGTGCTCCACGCGCGGCTCATCGCAGCGATGTAGGGGACACCCGGTGTCGCGGGGTTGCTGAAGGTGACCCGGTTGACGGCGCCCATCTCGAGGATGAACTGGTTGCCGCTCGGGACTGCCTCCATGGGTGCGCACGTGGTTTGCTCACTGGGCTGCGGCGCGACGTCGATGACGTTGATCGGTGTCGGGCCCACGCGCGGCCAGTACGCGAGGAACACCGGTATGGCGCTCGGCCCGGTGGCTTCGAAGACGTAGACGCCCGGGGTCCCGCCGTTCTTGTTGCGGCCCGCCAGGTAGAGGCGGCGAAAGCGGTCGTACGTCGCCCCGGCGGGGGAAAGGAGGCCGGGTGCGCTCGTCGGCACCGTCGGCGGGTAGCTGAACGCCGTGGCGTAGGTGTTCGAGCTCAGGTCGATGCAGCCGACCTCGTTCGTCTGACCGTAGCTGCTCACCACCCACAGGTCGTTGTTGGCGTTGTCGTAGCACAGGCCGACAGGGCCGATGTTTTGCGTCGTGAGGTCGGTCGTGACGGTCAGCGTGGGCGGCACGCCGGACGGGTCGAAGGCGAGGATCTCCTGGGCGGCGCGGTTGGCGACGTAGATGATAGTGCTGCTCGGATCGGCGCCCGACGTGATGCGCCGCGGGTGGTCGAGGGCCGGGTCTGTGAAGTTCGATAGCAGGGTGCCGGCGGTGTCGTAGGTGGTGATGGCGGACGCCGCCGCCGTGGCGCCCCAAGAGACCATGATGTCGCCTTGCGGGGTCTCGACGACGTCCTGGGCTTTGCTGGCGCCGGCAGGAGGTGCGAAGGTGGTCATGGTCGCGTTGCCGTCCCGGTCGAGCTGGTGCACGAGGTCTCCGCGGCAGACGTACGCGTTGCCGAGGCGATCGAATGCGAGGGCGCGCGCCGGGCCCGTTCCTATCATGGGGAGATCGAGATCAACCACATCGACCTGGCGGCCGTTCGGTGTGTAGATGCGGATGATGGGTGTCGGCGCTGTCTGGTCGCCGGAATCCAGCGCCCAGACAAAGTGCGTGGGGGCGTCGTTCACTTGCGCGGAGGCGATGGTGCACAAGGCTGCGAGGGCCAGGGCAAGACGGCGGCTCATGACGGACTCCCGTGGCTTTATAGGACTCAACGGGTTGGACGGGGCCCGATCCCGGCATCTTCCTCGACGCCGAGATCTCCTGTCCCGCATGTTAACCGGCTGGGGGGGAACCCGGTCAGAACAGCCATCGGAGTTCGTCGAGGACATCGACCCTGAGCTGGTACTGGGCGTCGATGGCGACGCGGGAGAAAGGTGGGAGCCCGGGCTCTCTCTCGCCCAGGATGCCTAACGCGGTCACCGCGAATGCTCGGGTGATGTCTTGCGCGGTCTTGTCCATCGCCAGCGCGACCAATTCGTCGATGGCGCGATGGTCGCCCATGCGACCGAGACCGGTGGCGATTCCACCCTTCGCGGCGGGGGTGAAGGAGCTTCCCCGCATGGCCGCCAGCAGCGTGTCCCGGACGGCGGCCGGCCCGAGCAGCCCGAGGGCTTGGGCGCAGGCCCCTTGCAGCACGGCGCTCTTGGATTTGAGGAGCAGCTTCTCGATGAGGGGGACGGCTGTTCGTGACTCCAGGACGGTCAGCGCTTCGACGAGGTGCGCGCGGACGTCCGGGTTTCGGTCACCTTCCAGGATCTGGAGGATGGCCCCTGGGGCATCCTGATCGTCAAGGATGGCGAGCGCTACAGCGAACGCGCCTTTCATGCTTGCGTCGCGTGCTCTGAGGAGCTTGGAGCGGAAGCGCGCGCTGAAATCGTCGTAGCTCGCGATGGCGCAAGCGATGGCGGCGAACGCGCGGTGTTGGCGGTCCTTGTGGTTCAGCGCCTGGACAAGCACGGGCTTGACCTCGTCGCCTCCGATGCGACCGAGGGAGATCAACAGCATGCGCCGGACGTATAGGTCGCTCTCTGAATCGAGGGCCCGCCCCAGCTTCCGGGCGAGCTTCTCGCTTGGTTCCCGCATGACGCGACCAAGTGCGATGGCTGCTCCCGCCCGCACCTCGCTCTTGGGATGGCTGAGTCCGGAAAGCACGGTCTTCAGCGCGGCCACGTCGCGGGTCTTGGACAGCGCTACGTAGGCGATGGGGAGGAACGTGCGCTCCTTCGTACGTGCCATGCGTATGGCGCGCAGGAGGTGCCCCGTGGCCGCGTCAGCCGCGCCAACAGGTCGCCGGTTTCGGAGGTCCGACCGGAAGATGAGCCCCGCGGCCATGGCGCGGAGCGTCTCGATGTCTGCCGCCCGTCCCCGGTGCGAGAGGCCGCCGGGTTTGGGATCGCCAAGATCCGTCAGGATGACATCCCGCGCGATGTCGTGGCCGGAATAGCCGAGCGCCATCACCGCGAGGCCGCGCTGCCTCGCCGATCGGTTGGGATCGGAGGCGATGTCCTTCAGGGTCTTTTCCGACCGCTCACAACGCAACATCCCGAGTCCGAGGATGGCGGCCTCGACGACCGTCCGATCCTTGTCCGCCAGCAACTTCTCAAGGAACTTGAACTCGCGTATGTCACCGACGCGGCCGATGGCCAGGGTCGCCGAGTCGCGGATGTCCGTGTCCCGTTCCTCGCGGACCAACTGGATGAGGATGGGGAGGATCGACTCCCGGACCTGTTTCTCGTTGGGGCCATGGTGTTGCGCGTCATATCCGGCCTCACCCGGCTGCCCCACGTTGCGCCCGCGTTGGGGGAGGAACTCCTCCTTGTTGTATCCCCACCACGTCTCCCACAGGCGCACATCATGCGATGGTGTGGTCGCACGAGGGTTGCGTCCTGGCGTGGTGCGGCCGACTTTCGTGCCCGCGGGGGCGCCGTACGGCGGGAAGACGGGGCCGCGGTAGGCGCCCCCGTGGGCACGTGCCGCCGGTGCGTCGACGCCAAAAAAGGCGCCGACCAACAGCAGCAGCGCTACGCGTCGTCCAGGAATCAGGGTCATCTTCAGGCTCCGTGCGATGATGCACTTGCGTGTCAGCGGACCGCACCGCTCCAAACTGCACGGGTCGGGGGAGTTGACTCCCTTGTCCCGCATGGGTCCACCCTACGCAGGGCTCTTGGTAGAGAGTGGAGCAAACAGGGGGCCCGGCGCAACCTGCTAAGGGGAGTTGGGCTCAGAAAAAGAAGACGGCCTCCTGTAGTGACGGCTCCGTTCTGAGTGGGCGCTGCCCGTTTTCTGGCGGAGCATAGGTGGGGTGGCGGTTGGCCACCGCGGGGAGCGCCGGGCCCCATTTGGTTCAAAGCGCAGTGACGGATTGCGCTCCAGGGGCTACGGCAATGCGAGAGGGGGGACTCGAACCCCCACGGGGAGATACCCCCACCAGGACCTAAACCTGGCGCGTCTGCCAATTCCGCCACTCTCGCGGCGTGACGCCATTGCCGAACGGAAGGAGGAAGAGCGTGTCGGGCCGTGCGTTCGTGGGAACACTTCCCCAGACCGACGCGCCGACACGCCGCTCCCTCCTCGGAACGTCTTGACGCGCGGTTCCATCAGGAACCGCCCGCGGCTCAGACCATGTCTTTGAGGCCCTTGAGCGCGGTGACCTTGACGACGTTCCGGGCCGGCTTGGCCTTGAAGATCGTCTCCTCGCCTGTGAACGGGTTGACGCCCGGGCGCTCCTTGGTCGCAGGCTTGCGCACCACCCGGATCTTCATCAGGCCGGGGACGGTGAATGTGCCGGGACCGCGGCGACCGAGCTCCTTGCCGATCAGGCCGCCGAGCTCTGCGAAGACCGTCGCGACCTCCTTCTTCTGCAGCCCGGTGCTGTCTGCCAGTGAACTCATCACGTCTGACTTTGTCATCGCCTTGTTGCCTTTGGCCATCGGATCTCCTCGCAACTCGGGTATTCCCTGGGCCAAATGGCCCCTTTTCCGACAGGATTGTCGGGAGCACCCCTCCGTCGCGCAAGTGCCTCAGACCAAAAAAACCCCTATTTTCTCAGGGCGAAACGAGCCTGAACGGGGCCGCGGCCGCTGCGGGGGGTCCCGGGAAGCGTCTCCAGCGTCGTGCACCAGGTCCCTTCGGAGTGCCCTTGGCGTCGCTTGCGAGGCCGGGGGATCGGTCGCGAAGCTCTGGCTATCGTTGGACTTCCGACACTTCGCCTTCGCGCACTGTCACCAAGGCTCCCGGATCATTGCGGCTCTGGAGGATCTTGAGCAGGTCGAACTCGCCGTTGCGCTGAGCGACGACGACGCGGTAGGTGCCGGGCTTCAGGCCTTTGACCTCAAAAGAGCCTTCGGGGTCTGTGACGATGGATTTGTTGAACGGGCGACGCGGGTCGTCGCTCGAGACCATCACCGTTGCCTTGCCGTCCGGCGTGCCATCTTCCTTGCGGACGGTGCCGCGGATAGCGCCACCCTGGTTCAGAACGATGGTGGGCGCGACGGTCTCGCCGCTGTTCTCGCACCTCACGGGCGGGCTCTCTGCGTCGGTGTAGTCGGCGTGCTCGACTTTGAGGCTGTAGCTGCCGCCGAGGATGTTGTCGAGTTTCCAGCCACCGTCGGCGTCAGTGACCGCAGACCGCATGCCGGTCTTGCGTATTTGCTGGGAGATGAGACGCCGGAACATCTCGCCCGCGGGGTCGCTCCCAGGCTGGGTCGGCTGGTCCAATGTCACGTTCGCGCCCTGGATTGGCCTGCCGTTCGCGTCGGAGACCAGACCACGCAGGATTGCGCCGCGTACGAGGCGGATCTCCACCCCGGCAAGCTCCTCCTCGACGGCGACGGTGATCTGTTCGGACTGGCCACCCGCGTAACCGTTCGCCGATGCGATGAGGTAGTGGGTCCCGGGGCGGACATCGACGTAGGTGAAGCGCCCCTCTTCG
>JABSRK010000096.1 GCA_013213915.1 Planctomycetota bacterium | reverse complement strand
GCAAGCTCAACTCCACGTCCTCCATGAGGAAGAACAGGTGGCTGTCGAATCCCCCGACCTGAAGGACACGCTCTCGCCGTACGAGCGCGCAACCCGACGTCAGCACATCCACCTCCCGTGGCGCTCCGCCCATAGCGGGCGTCTCATGATGGAGCATGTGAGGCTGACCAGCGTAGTGGCACACGCCGCCCTCGTACTGAACGATCCCGCGCCGATCGGCAAACCGGAGGCTCGGTCCAGCCATGACCCGGTCGTCGGACGCGAGCAGCGCGTCCTGCAGCGCGGAGACAGACCCCGCATCGACCTCTGTGTCGTCGTCCAACCAGAGAACGAGCGGTGTCGTGGCGAGCTCCAGTCCGCGATTCCGCGTGACACACGGCCCGACGTTCTCTTCGAACCGCTGTATCTTGAGTTCAGGGATCGCGGACGCGGCCTCAGCGACTGAGCCGTCGGAGCTGGCGGAGTCCATGACCCAGACGGCGGCGAAGCGGGCGCTGTCCAACAGACGTCGGAGGCGGGCCACCAGGTCCGGACCTGCGTCGTGGGCCGTAACGACAACGGTCACATCAGGAAACGCAACGGTCATTCGGAAAACACGCGCGCAGCGTCGATCCTGCTGCCCCAGAGCGCCCTATTTCGTGGGCAGAGCGAAGTCGGGGTGATGGCAGATGCGTCTCTGGCGCCAGCAGCGCGGCAAGCCCCAGAACGCCGCCAGGGTCGCCTTGAGGACGATCCACCAACCTCCACGGGTCTCGCGGATGACAGAGAAGATACCGATGGTGCCGACGGCGTCGGCTCGGACCTCCTTGTCCCGCGCGCGGAACTTGGGCGTGACCTGGAGGAGGAAGAAGTAGACGATCTGCCAAACGGCCACATGCTTGAACAGGTACCACCACAGGTTGCGAACGTGGTAGTAGAGGCTCCGCGGTCCCGCCTTCATCCCGAACGGTGTCCCATGATGGCACCACGCCGTCGGGTACTGAAGGATGCGATACCCGGCGTTCATGACGCGCGCCGACAGGTCCCGCTCGTTTCCGTAGATGAAGAACGCCTCGTCATAGTACCCGCACTGCTCTAGCACGTCGCGGCGGGCGAGCGTCGCACAGCCACGGAAGGTGGCCATGTACCGCTCCTGGTGGACCTCCGGGTGATTGAGGAACCAATCGGGCATGCCGGGCTCGACGACACGCGTGGAGATCATGGCCGTGGTGGGCGGCTCGGCGACGATCTTCGCGAGCGTCAATTCCACCCAGTCCTCGCAGAGCTGGACGTCGTCGTCGAGAATAGCGATGAAGTCCGTGTCCGCGTTCTTGAAACCGATGTTGAAGGTCTCGCACGCCCCATATCGGCTGTGGGGCATGAGGATGAGATCGACCTCCGGGAACTCGTCACGAATCATCGCAGGGGAGCCATCATGGCTGTCGTTGTCCACGACGATCACCCGGTCGAACGGAACGGTCTGCGCGCGCAGCGCCTCGAGGTTCTTCTTGACCCACTCCTTCTTGTTGAAGGAGACCATCACCGCAGCCACGGTCGGGCGCCCATCCCGCGGAGCGGTGTTCAGCCACTCACTCCGGGCCGTGTCCTCAGCCGCGAAGCGCTCCACTTCAGGCGAGGGGGTGTACCCCGCAACCGTGGGCGGCGACGGAATGACTCGACGGAGTTCGGAGCGCAACCCGTCCAGGAGCGCCTGCTCGTGCGTGGACGCGGCGTGAGCCTCGCCGGTGGTCACCGGCGTACCGGCATCGACGCCACGGTCATGGATGGATTGAGGATGGTCTTCGGTCACAGACACCGCCCCCACCTTCACGGGTCACGTACGCACACGAGAGGACGTCCGGAATCGGACGCGCTCGTGAACACGCACAGGTATGAGGAAGGATCGGCAAAAAGGTCGGCAAAACCACAGCACTACTGGACAAATCGGCGTGCTGGGAAAGGGCTCTGGGCCGACGTGCCCACGAGCAATACGTGGACGAAGGCCCACGGGGTGGATGGGACACCTTGTACGAACCTGCACGTTTTCCGAGGGAATTCAGACCGCCGGACCCATGCCGTCCGTCAGGCGGAGGACCTGCTCAACGGCGTCGAGAAACGCATCCGCCTGGGCCGGCTCGACCCGCAGATACGCCTCGGCATAACGGATGGCCTCCTCATCGACGTTGACCGTGCGCGCGTGGTTCAGGGCCCGTACCTTCGCCACCAGGTCGTGGTGGAGCAGCTGGCTCGGGAACGCGCGGACGGCCTCTTCCTTCTTGAGCATTTGAGGCGTGATGTCGAGGAGCAGATTCGCCGGCATCATGGCCCCGACCTCGTAGCAGAGAATCTCCGGGTCGTCGGCGGCGGCGCGTACCGCGCGGAACGCGATGAGCGACGTGGCGCGATGGTCCGGGTGAACCTCGTACGGCGACGGCAAGAGTACCGTCTTCGGACGCACGCGGTCCATGAGGCCAACCAGGTCCTCGACCGGCTTCCAGTTGCCCTTGAGGCTGCCGTCCGCATAGTTCAGAAAGTGGTGCTCGGCGCCGCCGAGCAGGTCCAGAGCCCGCAGGGTCTCCTCCTTGCGCAACGCGACGTATTCCGGGCCACCCTCGCCGCCGGGATTGCCCAGGCCACCGTCGGTCATGACCGCCACATGCACATCCACACCCTGCTCCCGGTGCGCCGCGACGACGCCCCCACAACCGAGGATCTCGTCGTCGGGATGGGGAGCGACGACGAGCGCGGTGCCCTTCACGGCCCAGGTCGCGGGCAGCAACGGCTCCCACGGTCGGTAATGGGACGAGGTCACGCGTCGTCTCCCCCGGCGCGTCGCCTGAGCAACGCCTCCAACTCCGCCAACCGCAAATTGAGGCCGCTGATCGCGTCCTGGCCCTTGTCCATGGCGCTGACCAGGGACGGCACGACGACATGCGCATAGCGTGTGAGCAGCACCGTTCGCGTCGCCATGAACTCCTTCTTCATCGCGGTCACCGCGTTGGTCTGGTCATCGCGGATACGGAACGCGGCGGTCGTCTCCGGGACACGTTCGATCTCGAAGCACTGCGTCAGCCGGAACACGAAATCCATGTCCTCCAGGACTTCGAGCGACGGATCGAACCCACCAACAAGCGCGATCGTCTCACGGTGCTGCAGCAACGACACGATGTGGAACGGCATCATTCCCAGCAATCGCATGCGATCGAAAGGCTGTTTCGGGTGCGGCTGGTCACGTGATACTTCTTTCCACCCACCGTCGGCGTCCTCCGTGACCATGAGACGCCACGAATCGGAGTAGACGATCTTGTGCCCACCGTTCTGAGCCGCTCGGACCAGCGTTTCCAAGTGTTCGGGCAGGTAGAGGTCGTCGTCATCGAGCCAGGAGACCCAGGTACCCCGAGCATTTTCGAGCGCCAGATTGGCGGCAGCACAACGGCCGACCGAATCCGGTGCCAGGTAGGTCACGTCGAGCCGATCACGGACGCTATCGATGATCTCCGAGACGTCCTCTCCGCCGTCGTTGCAAACGACGGCCTCGCGATGCGGCCACGTCTGCGCCGCCACGGATTCCAGCGCGTCACGCAGCATGCCCGGTCGGTTGCGCGTCCGGATGATGACGCTGACCAGGTCACCGCTCGTATCCGGCTCGACCCTGGGAACGATGGTGATGTTGGCGTCGCTCATGTCTTTCCCCGCGCGGACCGCCGCCGCAGGGAGGTGGGCCAGCAGACCCGCGATGCCCTCGAGGCGATCGAGGAGCGGACCGTCGAGATCGACCTCCTTGCACGGCACGGCACGCACGCGATCGTAGACGGCGGCCACCGCTCGTGCATGCTCAGCGGCGTCCGGAAGTTCGGGCATGGGAGCCTCGCGCAGGGACTGCAGACGCCCCGGGTCTTCCAGGAAATCGCGCAATACACCCGCGAGCGCGGCTACATCTCCCCCCGACACGACGACGCCGCGAGCACCGATCCGCTCATGGAGGGCGCCCCGGTCCGACACGACCACCGGCAATCCAAGCCGCAACGCCTCATCGACGCACAGGCCGTAGGTCTCGCGGGCCAGGCTCGGGAAGACCGCCACATCGGCATCCGCTGCCAACGCGCGCAGCCCATCTGCGTCGTATTCGTCGAGCACGCGGGCAGGGGCGAGCGCGAGGTCGTCCACGTTTTGCCCAGCCAGGGTCAGCGTGATGCGCGTCCCTTCGGGATCAGCACGCCGCACCGCGTCCACGAGGAGGTCCGTGCCCTTCACCCGCGCCAGATTCCCAAAGTGCAGCACCCTGAGTGGTCCGTTGGGGAACGGCGTCCCCACGGGGTCCGGTGACGTGAGCGCCGGAGATCCGAGCGGAATGCTCTCGACGTCCAGGCCGGTAGCGAGAAACTCGCGCATCCGCTCAGCGTGGGATCGCGACGGGGCGAGCACGGCGCCGGCGGCGGCGCACTCCGCCCGAAACGCACCAGCGCGACGACGCAGCGCTTCAACAGCGACGACCTCCTCCATGGGCAGGTGCGCTGTGACGCACGGGACGCAATGTTCGGTGACCTGCGAGAGGTCGCACGGCGTGACATCATCCGGCATGCGGAAGAACAGGCTGCACGTGCTGAAGAAGTCGTGCAGCGTCACGACCGTGGGGATGCCGCGCGCGACGGCGCGGCGCACCAGGTCGTCCGTAAGATTCCACCAGTGGTGAACGTGGACGAGGTCAGGCGCGACGTCGTCGAGCACGCGATCGTAGATGCGGGCTGCTCCCGCATCGAACGCGTCGACCGGGTTGCGCAAGCCGGGTCCGCTCTTCAGGCGGAGGACGGGGACACCCTCCCACTCCTCCTCTGTCGTTGAGGGCTCGGACGCATACTCCTCGGACCCGCTGAGGACGGACGACTCCCAACCCGCAGCCCGGAGGCCCGCACACAAGTTCTCCACGTACCGCTCGACGCCACCTTGGAACTCAGGCGGGTGGTTGTGGGCGACGTGGAGGACTCTCACTCCTCCCTGCCCCCCTCGGTCGGTTTCCGGTACCGACCGACGAACGCCTCTCCGTAGGTCGCGCCTCGCTCCAATAGGAGGCTGCGGTATGCCCCGAGTCCGACGGCGCCGTGGGCGTAATCGACGTAGAGCTCCTGACTCCCGTAGGCGTGGATGGCACGCAGCTTGGTCTTCATGGCGTCAGAGATGTCCATGACGGTCCCCGGGATACAGGCCGACCACACCTCGAACCCCAGCCACGACGTGGATACGTCGAGGTCGGGTCGGTGCTCCCGGAGCCAGGTCACCGCCTGCCCGATGAGCCAGTGGTCACCGTTGAGCTCCTGGTCCCACGGGTAGTACACGATATCGAAGCCGCCTTCCTCCATGATCGCGCCGAGCTTCTCTGCGAAGCCGGCGGCCAGCGCCCGGCGCGCCTCGTCGGGATCTGAGGGCAGCCCTTCGAACACGCTGTGCATGTCGTCATCGGAGAGGTTGTCGGGATAGTCGAGGAACTTCAACTCGCCGATGCCGAGGATCTGGGCCGCCGCGTGCGCCTCGTCGCGTCGGATATGGACGATCTTCTCACGCGGGAACCACCCGTCGGGGTCGCCCTGGATGCCGTTGCAGACGCAGAGCACGGTGATCGGGTCGCCCTGCCCCGCGTGCAGTGCCAGCGTGCCGCCGACGCCCATGGTCTCGTCGTCCGGATGAGGCGCCAGCACAAGGACCTTGCCGCGCGGCGGCGCGCGCAGGATGTCAGGCAATTCGGGTGGCCGGAATCCGCTCACGTCCTCCTCCCCGTTTCCACCTCTGCGAGATAGCAGAGGGTGTCAGACCATATCTGCCAGAACCCATCTGGCGGAAGACAGTCCTGCACGATAGGCCGGTGCAGTTCGCGCTTCCATCGCGTCTCCTTGGATGCGAGCAGGCCACGTCCCTCGACCCAGTCGTGGGCATCGGTGCCGCCCGTCGGCTCGAACGGAACACAGCGCATCAGATCCGGCTGCAACCTGCGTAGGGCGACGAGCCGCTCACGCCCCGCCTCTGGTGTCTCGTCGGGCAACCCGACGACGACGTTGAACCCAACCTCGAGGTCCGCGGCACGCGCGGCTTCGACCCATGGGTCCAGTGCCTCCGCGAACGTATGCGACCCGGGCAGGGGGGGAACGTCCGCGATGCGGTCGATGTCAAACACGACGCGATCGACCCCGCGCGCGGGGAGAGCGGCCAGTACCTCTGGGTCGGCGAGATCGGTCCGGACGCGCACCGACTGGCGCAATCCACGAGGCGCCAGCGCCTGGGCGCAGTCCAGAACGTGCTCCGTTCCATGCCGATCCCACCATTCCACGCGCCTCACGTTGTCATCGAGCGCCTCGAGGGGAGCGAGGGCTGTGCCCACATCGAGGGCCACGGGGCCGTCGGAGACCGGCGCCTCGAGTCTGGCAAGCAACGCGACGGGAGACAGTTCGGAACGGGCGGCCCGGGTCGCCAGGAGCCCGACCGTCCCCAGCTCTCCGAACAGGGACGCGACCATGGGACGGCTGGCCAGGTCCTTGCCGTAGGGCGAGAGGTCCATGGCGATGGAGCCGTGGCCCCCTTCCCCGCTGGGCGACTCCCCGAAGGCCTGGGCCAGGTCGCGCCCGGGGTCCCCGGCGATCCAGGTCACGCCGTCGAGTTCCTGTTCGGGCAGTCGCTCCCGCCCGACCCCATCCCCGACAAAGGCCACCGGTCCGTCCACGTTCTGGCGCGCGAGCTCGGCGAGGAGGAGGAGAACCTCCCGAAACTCCGTGGCGTAGGGCAAGAGGACACCCAGCGGATCGAGGGCCTTCAGTTCAGCTTGAAACACCTCCCCCGGGGTGCCAAAATCAGTCACAACCCTTTGTGGGACAAGGCCCAACAGCCGAGCAGCCCCCGCCAGGAAGGCTGACTCCGGTTGGAGTTCCGGTCCTTCCACGATGGAGATCAGCGCCAGGTTCTTCCCGACACCGTCCCGAAGGTCTTGGGGTTGATGCATGGCCTTGAGTCCCAGTGGGTTAGACGTAGCAACGCCGTGGAACGCCGTCAATCAGCCTACGCCGCCACCGCCCTCGCCCTCGTGGTCCTGATCGGCGCCTGGGCGCTGCATCTGGATAGAAGCGCTTTCGGGGTGGGAGAAGCGACCACCGCGGCAATCGCCCTGGGCCCCCTGGATCACGAGGTCCGAACCCCCGCCCCGACCCCCGCCCATGGGCTGATCCAGGGCTTCGGAATCGTCATGACCACGACGGAGCGGGGCCTGCGCCTTCTCGTCGCCCTGGGCTTCTTGCTGGCGGCGCTGGTAACCGGTGAAGCGGCTGCGCGGCTGGTCGGTACCCCCACCCGTCCGCTGGTGTGGCTGGTGTTCGCGACCCACCCCTTCATGGCACGAACGGACCTGCTCTACCCGGGGCTGCTGGCGCCGTTGCCCCTCGCGCTCATGCTCGGCAGCGTCGTCTACCTACGGGGCGGTTCCCACTGGTGGGCCATCGGCGCGGTGCTTGGCGCGGCCGGCGCGGCCGTCCTCGACGTGTCCACGCAGGTGACCGGTGCGCTCGCAATCTGCGGACCGCCGTTGTTCCTGCGCTCTCAATCCGGAGAGCGTCGTGTACGCCTGGCCGCAGCCCAGGTCGTCGTGTTCGCCGGCGCGTGGCTCCGCGCGGGACAGCCGTTCGACGCGAGTCCCGCACTCGATGGTGAACCGGGCCTGCCTGCCCTCCTCGGGTTCGGCGGCGCCGCGCCGCTCCTCGGGGAAGGGGCGCTCGTACCCTTGGTGCTCCTCTGCGGGCTGGCTTGGGGCCTCTCGCGTCTCGCCTGGCGCGCGGGCGCAATCAGCGTCGGCGCCGGTCTCCTTGTCCTCATCGTCGTCGCCGGCGCGCGATCCCTCGCAGGCGGCGACTGGAGCGAAGGCTCCGGGCTCTCGGCCCTCTTGCCGGCCCTCGCCCTCGCGCTCGGGTGGGTCCTCTCGAGAGACCCGCCCTTGATCAAGCTCGCCGGTGGCGTTTTCCTGGTGGTCGCGCTCGTGGGGATGGCTCGCATGGCGCCGACATGGCGCCATGCGAAGACCGGCCCGCTGACTGAGATCCTGGACAGGGCCCGCACCCACGCCGCCCCTGGTGGACGGCTCGTGCTCTGGGACGACGACCGCCACGCGCTGCTCTACTACCTGCGGCGCGGGCACGACCCTGGCATCCCCGTCCTCCTGGTCGACGAAGACTCTTCCCTGGAGCATCTGGCAAAATTGTTGCGTCAGCAGCTACGAGCCGAGAAGGGGCGGGAGCACCTGCTCCCCCCGATCTTGATCCACCCACGCGCCGTCCCCCCCGGCATGGAGCCCGTCCCACTGGAGTGGGCCGACGAGGACCTCGCCGCCGTGCGACTCGACGCGAGATAGGCTCGCGGCACCTCGTCGACGGAGCGTCAGATGTGGAGAACGCGCCACATCTGGCCGAGCACCATGCGGCAGTGGTCCTTGTATTCCTTCCCGAACGGGACGTGGCGCTTGACCCGTATGCACTGGCGCAAGGCAACGTAGATCACCACGGCCTTCGTCAGCAGGCTCCCGAGTGTATGGAAGTGCTTCTTGTAGAAGCTGACGCGGTTCCTGTGCCACTCGGCGGCGAAGTCCGTGTAGTTGCGCGTCGAACCGCCTTCGTGGTGGTACACGCCCGGGGCCTCGACGTACCAGATCGCGTACCCCGCCTTGCGAATGCGCAGGGACCAATCCACATCGTTGAAGAAGAGCCACAGCCGCTCGTCCATGAGGCCGACCACGTCGATGACGGCGCGGGAGATCATGAAACAGGTGCCGGGGGGCTGGTCGACCGCGCGCGATCCCCGGTGATCCCACTCAGACATCTTGTAGCGCCGCAGCTCCTTCGAGTCGGGGCAGAGGCGTTCGAGCGGAGTGTCCCACCACATCGCCGTCTTGAGCGTGGGGAACCGCATACAGGCGGTCTGATAGGTGCCGTCGTCGTTCAACAGCGGCGGCGCGACCGCGCCGACGTCGGGATTAGCGTCGAGATGATCGACCAGCACTCGCATGGTGCCAGGCCGCACCCGCGTGTCCGAACCCAGCAGACAGACCTTCTTCCCCGTGGATCGGCGGATGCCTTGATTGACGCCCCTGGCGTATCCCCGATTGTCCGGATTGCGCTCGAGCCCGACGTCGGGATAGGTCTGGGCGACCATGTCGGCGCTGCCGTCCGTGGACCCGTTGTCGATGACGATGATCTCCACGGACAGACCGTCCACCGCATCCCGAAGTGCGTCCAGGCACTCCTTCAGGAGATCGCGGGTGTTCCAAGAAAGAACGACGACCGACAGGTCAACGGACAATCACTCGACTTCCTTGACCTTGTCGGTCTTGACGCGGTAGACGCTCGTCACAAAGCCGTCCTCCACCTCCTCGCCGACGTCGATGTCGCCGAGGATGAGGACCGGCGCCGTCGTGAACTCGACCCCGCGGTCGTCCGGCACGTTGACCACGAGCACCTGGTGGACCTCCGGCGGCGTGCCAAAGCAGCAGGACCAGAGGGATTCCACGAGCAGGAACTCGTGGATGTCCTCAACCTCTTCCAGGGTCATCATGTAGCCGGCGATGCCGACCTTCTTGCCGGTGAGTTCACGGACAGTCTTGGGGAGGGCCATGCCCTCCTCGTATTCGAAACCGCCGAGCACCTCCCACTTCAGGAGCTGGTAGCCGTCGGGCAACTCCACGTCCACTGCAGAGCGAAGCGTCCCGGTATGCCCGCCAGCCTGCCCCTCCATCGGGAGTCGCTTGTAGAAGTCGATCGCGAACTCGTTCGACTGCGCCTTGACCGCCAGAATCTGGAAGTCCGTCAGTTCGTTGCTCACGACGCCGAACTGGTCGAGCTGGCGAAACATGGTGGACACGGCGACGACGACCGCCTGCTGACGCAACTCCTCTGTACCCATCTTCTCCTGCTCAAGGATCGCCTCGAGCCGGGCCTCGGCCACCCCCCGCTTCTCGGACGGGATCTCGCCGCGAATGACGTCGCGCAAAACACCGAACACCACATCGGCGAGCGGGTCATCCTTGATGACACCAGGCCCGGTGATCTTCGGCGTGGTCGTGCCCGGTTGTTCCACCTTTACGCCGCTGTCACCGCCCCCTGCCGTGTCTCCATCAGCGACGACGCCGGTGCCCTCCACGTCTTCGGGCTCGGTCGTAGCTGGCTCGGTCGTAGCGGGCTCGATCGTAGCGCCCGCACCATTGGATCCATCGGCGGTATACGAACGGGCCCCGTCTTCCCGATCGGAGTGGTTCCGCTCGTCCGTCCCATCCTTCGTGAAGACGTGGTACAGGGCGAGGGCGGTGAGTGCGAGGACGAGTGTCCCGACGATGTATTTCATGCCTTCTTCTCGATCACGACAGCGGCGCCAGGTTCGTGGCGACGTCCGTACGATAGGCCTTCCAGGCGGGGACCACCCCGGCCAGGGCGCCCACCATTGTAACCACGCCCACCAGGGGGATCTCTAGCGGTAGAACCCGGAACGGATCCGGGCGAAAACCCGCATGCTGCTCGATGTACGCGCCGGCGACCGCCACCAGCCCGTGAGCGAGCAACAGCCCTGCCAGCGCGCCGCAGAACGACAATACGGCCGCCTCTCCCACGATCGCAGACATGACTGTCGTCCGTCTCGCCCCGATGGCTCTGAGGATCGCGATCTCGCGGCGACGCTCGCTCATGGTGTTGTAGATGGAGACCATGACCGAGATCACGCCGATCACGACGACCATGGCGGCCACGACGAAAAACACCCGGTCCACGTTGCCGACGATCTTGAACAGCTTGTCGAGTTCGGCCCGGACCTCGGCCACCTGGAGGTCCTCACGCTGACGCAGGCGCGTCAGCAACAACGCCTTCGCGATCTTCGGCTTGGGGAACACCACGACCGACGACACGGTCGCCTCTACCGAGCCGTCCGCTTTCCCGCGAACACCGCCCTTGTGTACCGGGATGCGATAGAAGCTGGCCAGGTTGATGA
>JABSRK010000095.1 GCA_013213915.1 Planctomycetota bacterium | reverse complement strand
TGGATCGACCCGAGGGCCCCCGTTCCCACCACCGCGCAGCGAACCCTCACTTCACAGTTCCCGTGAGCGGCCTCTTTGTCCCCGCTCGACACGCCGCAGGAACTGACAGAGCTCGGCGACCTCGGCAGACACCGACGATTCCGATTCCAGCGCCGTCAGGATCTCGCTGCGGGGGCGCCGACTGCGATAGAGGCGCCGGTGCGCGTCTCGCAGCGCAGAGATCTGATCGTCCGCATACCCCGCGCGCGTCAGCCCGACGGTGTTCACCTTCCGGACCTTGGACGGGTTTCCCTCGACGATCATGAACGGCGGAACGTCGTGGACGATGCGCGTCAAACCTCCCACGTACGACAGCCTCCCGATGGTCGAGAACTGCTGCACCCCCGCGGCTCCGTTGACGATCGCCCCGCCCTCGACGGTCACGTGGCCAGCAAGCAGCACATTGTTGGCGAGCACAACATGGTCTCCGATGAGGCAGTCGTGTGCCACGTGGCAGCACGCCATGAACAGATTGCCGGACCCGATGCGCGTGTACTTGTCGCCCTTGATCGTCCCTCGATTGATGGTCACGAACTCGCGCACGCGATTGCCGTCGCCCATGACGAGGTAGGTCTCCTCGTCTCCGTAGGAAAGATCCTGCGGATCGGAACCGACGGCGGCGTGGTGGTACACGCGATTGTCGTTCCCGAGCCATGTGTTCGGACCGACGACGGCGAACGAGTCAATGCGGCATCGATCGCCGAGCACCGTATTCTCGCCGACGACGGCGTACGCATCGATACGGACCTCGGCCCCCAACTCAACGGTGGGGTGCACGACGGCACTCGGGTGGATGGTGGCGCCTACGCGTCCATCAGCATGAACTTCATTACTGCTTCGCACGTGAGCTCGTCGTTGACCGTCGCCTTCCCGTAGACCTTGCCCGAACGTTTCTTGAGCGAGAGGGTCTCGCACTCCAATCGGAGCTGGTCGCCGGGGACGACGGCTCGGCGGAACTTGATCCGATCGATCGCGAGAAGGACCGCCACCTTGCCGATGCTCTGCAGGCGCCGGAGCAGCAGCACACCCGATAGCTGGGCGAGCGCCTCCACCTGCAAAACGCCCGGCATGATCGGCTGCCCGGGCCAGTGCCCCTGGAAGTGGGGCTCGTTGAAGGACACGTTCTTCAGCCCGACGGCCTTCTGGTAGCCAACGAGCTCGATGACCCGGTCCACGAACAGGAACGGGTAACGGTGCGGGATGATCTTCATAATTTCCCGCACGTCCAGACCCGTGTCAGGCTGGATCACACCGCGATTCTCGAGTTCTACGACCCGCTCGCCCAGCCGATGTACCAGTTCGCGATTGGCCGCGTGGCCCGTCCGATTCGCGACGATGTGCGCGTCGAGGTCACACCCCAGCAACGCCAGGTCACCGATGAGATCGAGCATCTTGTGCCGCGCGAGCTCGTCCTCCAAACGAAACTCGTTGTCGACAGGGCCGTCAGCGCCGAGAACAAGTGTGTTCCGCGTGTTCGCGCCCTGGCCGAAGCCCGCTTCCTTGAGCTTGTCAGCTTCGGATTCGAGGCAGAAGGTGCGCGCCGGTGCGATTTCGGAGACGAAGCGCTCTTCGGTCAGGTCCACGGTCACGCACTGCGACCCGAAGCCGTTCGCCTCGGGAAAGTGCAACGTGTACGACAGGCGCAACCCCGCGCCCTCGGCCGGGTACGCGACAATCGACGCGTCGCCGCGACGGACGGCCACCGTCTGGTCGAGGGCGAACCGCTTCCGCGGCGCCTTCTGGTCCGCACGCCCTGCCTCGCGCAGCTTGTCCACGAACGGCAAGCCGGAACCGTCCATCCCGGGAACCTCTCCACCATTGACCTCGACCTCGACGTTGTCGATGCCGAGCGCGAGCAAGCTCGCCGAGAGATGCTCGACGGTCTGGACCTCAGCCTTCCCCTCCGCGATAGCGGTCTGACGGTCCTTCTGAAGGACAGACTCGCGACGCAGTGGAATCCGTGGCTTCCCGGCGAGATCCGTACGGACGAACACCACACCCGTGTCGACCTCGGCAGGGCGCAGGGTCACCGTGATGTCTTCACCACTGTGCAGCCCGGTCCCCTGGATAGTGACCGGGCTCTTGATTGTCCGTTGGTTCCTCACGAGATGTTCCGAGGAGGATTATAGGGGAGGCGGGACTTCAGCTCTCGCCGCACATGTCTACGCGTCTTCCTCCGCCCTGCGCTCCAGGTCGCGGACGCGCTTGAGCAGTTCGGGAAGCTTCATCTGGAGCAGGCGCACCCGCTTGCCCTCGGAGATCGGTATGGCAGGCACACCCATGTAGGCCTGCCCGCCATCGAGGCTCTTGGACACGCCCGAGAAGGCCGTGATCTGAGCGCCGTCACCGAGCTTGACGTGGCCGGTGACTCCCACATGGCCACCGAGAACGACGCGCTGGCCGAGCTCTGCGCTACCGGCGATTCCAGCCTGCGACACGATGAGGCAGTGGGGCCCGATCTTCACGTTGTGGCCGATCTGGACCAGGTTGTCGATCTTCGTGCCCTTTCCGACACGCGTCTCTGCGAATCGGGCCCGGTCGATGCAGACGTTGGCTCCGATCTCCACGTCGTCCTCGACAACGACGGTTCCCGTCTGTGGGATCTTCACGTGGACGCCATCCGGCGTCGTCGCGTATCCATAACCATCGGACCCCACGACCGCCCCGGAATGGACCGTGACCCGGTCACCGAGACGCACGCGTTCGGCGACGGTTACGTTGGCGTGGAGAAGGCAGTCCGCGCCGATGGCGGCGTCCTTCCCGACATACGTGCCGGCGCCGACGAACGCACGGGGTCCAACTGATGCGCCGGCATCGACGACAGCGCAGGCGGCCACGTACGCGGTCGCGTCGATGGTGGCGTCCTGGTGAACGGAGGCGTCACCGTGGACACCCGGCTCGGGCACCTCGGCGTGAGTCATGTGTTCGACAGCGAGCGCGAAAGCCAGGTTGGGGTCTTTCACGACAATTTGCGCCGCGCGCGCACCGTCGATGGGCTCCTGAACGAGAATGACGGCCGCATCGCTGTCCCTGGCTGCATCCACCCAACGCGCGTCAGCGGCGAACGTAAGATCCCCCGCCCCGGCATCCCCCGCTCCGGCGAACCCCGAAACGACCACGGACGGGTCGCCGATAACGCGCCCGCTCAAGAGGTCCGCTAACTCTTGAACCGTCACTTGTTGAGGCGTCGGAGGAGCTCGGCGGTGAGGTCGAGCGACGGATCGAACCACAGCACCGAACGCACGAGGATCTCGCTCGAAACCTGGTCGCGAGTACGGCCGCTGATCTTGGCGTCAGCGACCATGAAAACCGCCTTTAGATTGCGGTCACGGGCAACGGCCTCGGCCTCGCGACGGACCTCCTTGTAGACCTTCTTCATGTGCGCGACGAGGTCCTGCTCGAGCTGGATGAGCGCGCTCTTCTCCGACAGCTCGATGTCGACACGCTCCAACGCAATGTCACGCTTGATCCGCGCCCGCCTCAGAAGAGCCGCGTTCTTCTCTTCGGTCGCGTCGGGGTCGGAGAGTTGCTCGATCTTCTGGCGAAGGGCTTCCTTCTTCTGGCGAAGGACGCTCTGCTCCTGACGGATGCGGTTCTCGAGGGTTTTGGTGATCTCCGTGGTCTTCTTGTAGTCGAAGATCACCTTCTGGACGTCCACGAAGCCGATGGAAGAGCCTTGGGCCGCGACCGGCGCGGCGGCCACGACAACGGCCAGGAAAAGCGCCAAGGGGATCAAGCGAAACATGAGTTTCCTCCGGAAATCAGCGGGAACCAAAGCTGAAGGAGATGAACTGGGTCTCGTCCTCGCCATGCTTGATGATCGGCACCCCGAAGTCGATGGCGAGGGGGCGGTTGGTGCTCAGGAACGGTATCACTACACGGATACCCACCCCAACGCTCATACGTACGTCAAAGACCCCGGGGTCGCTCCAATCGAGTGCGACGGAACCGGTGTCGACGAAAGCCACGCCCCGGAAGTTCTCGGTAAACAGCGGGAATCCGTATTCGGCGCCGGCGATCCAGACCGCTTTGCCGCCGATCGGGTCACCGTTGTCCATGGGGCCCACGCCTCGGAATCGAAAGCCGCGCAGGGATCCCGCGCCGCCGGCGTAGAACCGCTCATAGACCGGAATGTCACGCGTGTCACCGTATTCGGAACCCCACCCGAGCTCGCCCCGCAACCGCACGACGTGCAGTTGCTCGGACGCGTCCTCGTAGGCCTCGAAGTAGTAATCCCCCCGCACGAGCGCCTTGTTGAACTCGATGTCCCCCAGGAGCCCCGCATGCTCGAGGTTGCTCTCGATCAGGTAGCCCTCGGTCGGATTGAGGAAGTCGTTCAGCCGGTTCAGGCGCAGCGCCAGCGTCAGAGACGTCACCCGGTTGTCTCCCTCGAAGTCGAACACGAGTTGCGGTGCGTCGTTCTCGATTCTGTGGACGTCGACGAGCTCGTCACGCAGTGAGAACCCGACCGAGAGATCTTCCCCCAGACGCCGTCCGACACGGAAGCTGTACCCCAGACGTTCTTCGTCCCAATCCTCGCGACGCCACTGCGACTGGTACACCTCCCCGCCGAGGCTGAACGGGCCATCCAACACGCGGGGGTTGGTCCAGGCAGCCCGCCAGCGACTGTAGATCGTCCCGGGCTGCACACTCAGGACCAGCAACTGACCGCCGCCCGTGAACGCGTCGAGAACGTCATCGACACCCTCCGGCCAATCAAACGGGTCGAAATTCGTCTTGGTGTATGTGACGTCCCCGATGATGCCGGAGTTCGACCCCACGCCGGCGGCGAAACGCAGGCTGCCGGTGTCCTGTTCCTCCACCTGAACCACGATGTCCTTGATGTTGGACTGGCGCGTGTCGCGCAATGACAGGTAGGCGTCACGGTAGATCTGGTAGCTCTGAAACGGGATCTCCGGCGTATCGATCCGGGTGCCGACCTGAGGAACCCAATACCCGAGCGCGCGGAGACGGCTGCGCGCCCGACGGAGCTTCTTCAGGTTGAGCGGCTCACCCGTATAGATCTCGATCTCGCGACGGATGATGCGATCCTGGGTCTCGATGTTGCCCTGGATGCGAATATCGCCGACGAGCACAAGCTGTCCCTCTCTCACCGAGAGGATGACATCGACGACGTTTTCGGTCCGCCCGAACGTGCTGACGTTCTGAATTTGCGCCTCGGTGTATCCGAACTCGTGCAACCGGTCCTGGAGGTCGCGGATGTCGAGGCGCAGGTCGAAGCCAGGTTCGTACACGACCCCGGCCTGCGTACGCATCTCGCGCATGATCTCGGCCGGATCGAAGAGCGTCAGGCCGTCGATACGCACGCTCCGCACCAAATAGGGATCGCCCTCTTCGACATGGAATACGAGGTCCATGTCCTCGTGATCATCTGACGGGACCGGCTCGAGGAGCACCACGCGCGCATCGCTGTAGCCCTTGCCGCGATAGAACGCCTCCAGCTGGACGACGTCACGCCTCACCTGCTCGTAGACGAACTCCTTGCTCGACAAGAACCCGGGTTCGTCGGTAAACGGCATCTGCTTCAGCAACTCGTCCTTGTCGAACGCCTCGGCGCCACGGAACTCCACGCGACGGATGTCGACCTCGGGCCCCTCGGTGACACGGAAAACGATGAGATCGCCTTCGCTCTGCGTCCTCTTCACGAAATGGACCTCCACGTAGTGGTGGCCTCGCTCGCGATAGAAACGCTCGATCTCCTGCCGGTCGAGTTCGAGAATGAAGTCGTCGACGGGATTCCCGGCGCGGGTGCGGATGTGGGGGACCAGGTCATCGCGCCCGTATGCGACCACGCCGAGGAACACGAGCCCGGCAACGCGCCTGTTCTCGAGTCCGGTGATAGTGATGATGACCGTGTCGTCGGTGTCGAGCCGCACAGCGACGCTCGGGATCATGCTGAACACCTTCGGGGGCAGCGGCTTCTCTTGCGGCGGCTTGGTTGGATCGACCGGCCGCTCTTGAACGCGCTTCACGTGTCCGGCGAGCATACGGAGATCGTCCTCGAGCGCCTGACGGCTGAAGGGCCGCCCCTCCTGCGTCTGCATCCGCGCCATCACCGCCCGCTTGGTAAAGCGCTCAAGGCCGACGAAATCGATACGCTTGACGATCTTGGCTTCGAGTGCGGCGCCCCCACTCTGGGCGAAAGCGGAAGCGGCGCCCACGAACAGGATCGCGAAGCTCAGCAGCCACGATCGCGGGCTGCGAGAAGCGTCGTAAGAGGTTGACATCCCCGTCTCCTGGGGGAGCGTAACCTCTGAAACCGCCCTGTAAAGCCGCGCAGCCAGGACCTACGCCTCCCCGCCACCGACCGCGTTCTCGAACTTCAGTCGGTGGGGGAAGAACGTCAACTGAATCGTGCCGGTGGGCCCGTTGCGCTGCTTGGCGATGATCAACTCACTGGCCTTACCCGGCTGCGCCTCGTCCGGGTCTTCCTGCTTGTAGTAGCTCTCTCGGTAGAGAAAGCAGATGAGGTCGGCATCCTGCTCGATCGCGCCCGACTCGCGAAGATCGGACATGCGCGGGCGATGGTCCTCACGACTATCTACCGACCGATTGAGCTGTGAGAGAGCGACGACCGGACACTCCAGTTCGCGAGCGAGCTCCTTCAGATTCCGCGAGATGAGAGAGATTTCCTGCTGCCGGTTCTCGGACTTGGGAGGCGACGCCACCATCTGCAGGTAGTCCACGACGATGATGTCGATGCCACGGAGCCTCTTGGCGACCCGGCGCGCTTTCGTCCGGATCGCCATGGGCGTCAGTCCGGGTGTCGCGTCAATGAGGATCTTCCGCTCGTGAAGAACGCCGGCCGCGTCGTTGAGTTTCACCCAGTCGCGATCCGTCAGGTTGCCCTTTCGGACCACATTGCCATCCACGCCGGAGATGGCGCATAACATGTTCTGGGCGACCTGCTCAGCTGACATCTCGAGGCTCATGAAGAGGCACCGCGCGTCGTCGGCAATCGCCGCGTTCAGCACCATGTTCAACGCCAAGGTGGTCTTACAGATGGACGGGCGGCCCGCGACAACGACAAAATCGCCCCGCTGCAAGCCGGCGGTGTAGTCATTCAGTCGGTAGAAGCCCGTGTCGAGTCCCGTCAGCGCGCCTTTCTGCTCAAACCGCTGCTCGATCTGCGAGAAGGTCGATTCCAGAACCTGCCCGACGATGACGGTCCCCTGCGCCCCCTCCTTCTCGCCGATGTCGAACACCGCTTGCTCGGCTCGATCGAGGACTTCGGGCGCGGCGTCCGAAGAGGTGAGCGCCTCCAAACGGATCGAGTCGGCCGCTCGCAGGAGCTGTCGCCGCACCGACTTCTCGCGGACGATCTTGGCGTAGTGCTCCGCATTCGCCGCGGAGGGCAGGACCTCGAGCAACTCGACGATGTAGGCCTTGCCACCGATGCGGTCCGACTGTTCGGAGCGGTCGAGTGCATCGCAGAGGGTCACGAGGTCGGCGGTGATGCTCTGAGCGTCGAGACCGATGATGGTCTCGAAGATGATCTTGTGGGCGTCCTGGTAGAAGTCGTCCGGCTGCACCAACGACGCGACCGTGCCGAGCGCATCCGCGTCCAGCATGATCGCGCCGAGAACGCTCATCTCCGCCTCACGGCTGTGCGGCGGTGCTACGCCCTCGCCCTCTTCGAACATGCGGCCCTCCCCCGGCTTCCACGCAAAAGACGCGCATCGTATGACGGACGCCGACGCTGCTCCGCGGGATTTCCCTCGCCGAGACCCATCGGCTGCGACTCGCTGCAGCCATTCAGCTTAGGACGCGGGTCCGACATCCCACGTGAGCATTGTGGGAACGTAAGCACCCTCAGCCGCGCGGGACCGCGGCGCCCCGGAGGGGCTCCGCGGCTCGGTCCATACCTTATTCCGCGGGGGGAGCGTCTTCGGTGGGGGCGGGCTCAGCCGCCGGGGCAGGCTCGGCCGCCGGGGCGGGCTCAGCCGCCGGGGCAGGCTCGGCCGCCGCAGCGGGCTCGGCCGCCGACCGGTCACCTGGGACCCAGTCCTCGTTCCCCTCCATGCGAATGCGGACAGGAATCGTGACATTCACCTGCTCGTGCAGACGGACGGGGACCTCGTAGTCGCCGACCTCCTTGAGGTCGCCCTGGAACCGGACGCACTTGGCGTCGAACGAGACGCCGCTCGCAGCGGCCGCGTCAGCGACGTCCTTGGCGGTAACCGAGCCGTAGAGGTGCCCCTGATCGGTCGCCTTCGTGACGATCCTCAAGTCGAGCTTCGCGACATGACTCGCAAGCTCCTGCAACTCCTCGATGAGCTTCGCCTCCTCGGCCAACCACGCCACACGACGCTTTTCGACCATCTTCACGTTGTCGGCATTCACGGACACGGCGTAGTGCAGGGGGATCAGGTGGTTACGAGCAAAGCCCGCCTTCACGCTGACCGTGTCACCCCGCTTGCCGAGATTGTCAACGTCCTCGATAAGAAGGAGTTCGATCATGGCATTTCTCCGGAGTGATCAGCCGGTATACGGCACGAGCGCCATGTAGCGGGCGCGCTTGATGGCCTGCTTGATCCGCTGCTGCGCACGCGGGCCCGCCTGGGCACGCTTGCGCGAGTAGATCTTGCCCTGGGACGTGATGAGCTTCAGAAGTAGCTCGACATTCTTGTAGTCGATGACGAGGACAGCGTCGCGGTTCTCCCGCCTGCCCTGCGTCCAGCGACAACGCGCGCGCTCGGTGAACTTCTTGAACTTGTTCTTACGCTTGCGCTTTTCTTTCAGCTTGCTGCTTGAAAGGGCCATGTTCGTTCTCCTCGATCAGCTCGTGCTGTCGTCCTTCGGGGCCTCGGGAGTCGGGTCAGCATCCGCCGGAGCATCTGCCGGAGCATCTGCCGGAGCATCTGCCGGAGCATCTGCCGGAGCATCTGCCGGAGCATCTGCCGGAGGCGACGCGGCACGCGGGCCCGGACGGTCACGGCGATCATTACCGCGACCACCGCGGTCGTCATCATCGTGCCGTGGGCGCACCGACTCCATCTCGGCAGCCGTCTTGAACTCCGGGAACTCCTCCCCGTGGCGCACGAACAGCACACGGAGGATGTCCTCGAGGATCGAGATCTCGCGGTTCATCGATTCAATCGATGCCCCGGAGGCCTCGAAATGGGAGAGGACGTAGGTGCCGCGCTTCTGCCTGGCAACGGGATAGGCGAGCCGGCGTTCGCCCCAGACGTCGACGCGTACGGCCTTGACGCCGTGCTTCTCGAAGAACTCGTTGACGCGTCCCACACCCGAACCAGCCTCCTCGGGGAGGCGGCTGTTGTTCAGGAGGAACATGCCCTCGTACTTGTTGAGAGTCTCGGTCACTTGGGTGTCTCCACGGGCGACCTTCCGGCCGCGCCTCACGGTCGCCTCCTCCGTCGCGGCGCGCGCCGCTAAAAACGGACTCGACGTCCCCCGATCAGTGACACCGGCCGAGGGAGAGGTGCGGTTCAGTTGTGGTTGGAGGCTCTCGACGCCCTGGCCTTGCAGGAAGCCGAGCACCCCTCGGGCGGCGTGCGCGAACGCATCCGCCACGACGGGCACCTCCTCGTCGGTGAACGGTGAGAGCACGTGCTCTCGCCACACCGACGACGGGACGCCGCCGATCCCCACCCTGAGGCGTGGGAACGACTCCGTCCCAAGAGCCCCGGACAGTGACCGGAGACCGTTGTGGCCTCCCGCAGAGCCCTGAACTCTCAAACGGAGAACCCCGGGGTCCAGAGCCAGGTCGTCCACGACGACGAGGATCCTTGCCGGGTCCACCAACGTTCCGGCGAGATGCTCAACGAGCGCCTCACCGGTTCTATTCACATAAGCCTGAGGCTTGACCAGCCGGTAGGGCCCGGCTTCGGTCGCGCCTCGAGCAACCAGGACCGGGCCTTCGGGTTCGAACGCGTGTTCGAGTTGCCGTGCGACCTGATCCAACACGAGAAACCCGGCGTTGTGCCGTGTTGCCTCGTACTCGGGACCGGGGTTTCCGATCCCCACCACGATCCGTTCTTCACTACTACGCGTCGGACCCCTCGTCCGGCTTCCGCTCGGTAATCACCTCCGGCTCGGCGTCGTCGTCACCTTCTGTCGTCTCTTCGTCCTCCTCCATGGCCTGAGCGTGCTTGTAGTGGAAGGTGGCGACCGTCGTGTCCGGAGGATCGACCAGTGCAGTACCTTCGGGGAGCGCGATGTCCTTGGCCTCGATGTGCTCCCCGACCTGCAGTCCCGCGACCTCGATCTCGAGGTGGTGAGGGATCCTGCGCGGGACACAACTGACGCGTACCTCGCGCATCACGTAGTCGATGACCGCCCCGGTGACCTGGACGGGAACACCTACGAACTCCAACGCCACGTTGACCGTGACCGGCGTGTCTTCATCCACCCGCCAGAAGTCTGCATGCTGGATGTGGTCGCCGAGCGCGTCGTACTGGACGTCCTTCAGCAGACACACCTGGGTCTGATCGCCGACCTCCAACTCGAACATGCGATTTCCACGCGCGAAACCCAGCGCAAACGCATGCGCGTCGAGCGAGAAGTTGACCGTGGGACGACCCATCCCGTACAGGTTGACCGGCAGTCGCCCCGCCCGGCGCAGACGACGGGCGTTGGCCGACCCGAGCGCGTCGCGCTGCTCAGCAGAGAGGGTGACGATCTTCATGACTTTCTCCGGGGTCGACGGCGCCGACCCTTGGTCTGGTTCTTCTTGTCGCTCAGCGTGCGCGCCGGGACGCCCACGACCGTCTCGCCGGGCTTGACGTCCCGACCAGCCGGAACCACCGCGCCGGCTCCGGTCCGGCCCTCACGGCCCACCTTGACGGGCGCGACCAGGACCGTGCCCGATCCCAGGTGAACGCCGGCCTCCACGATGGTGGAGTGATGGTCCTGACCGTCCCAGTTCGCAGTGATGGTTCCCGCCCCCACGTTCGCCCCCGCGCCGATCTCGGCATCGCCG
>JABSRK010000094.1:6341-11028 GCA_013213915.1 Planctomycetota bacterium | reverse complement strand
GGCACGCCACCGGTGCGGCGAAGGTGGAGATGCTATCCAACGACAGGATCGACCCCCTGTTCGAAGCCGTCGTCCAGGCCACGGAGGAGTCCGTCATCAACGCGCTCGTCGCCGCCGAGACCATGGTCGGCCGCGACGAGCACCGCATCGAGGCGCTCCCTCACGACCGTGTTCGAGAACTCCTGAAGAAGTACGGGCGGAGCAAATGAAGTTCTTCTTCTGGTTGGGGTTCCTCGCGTCCGATCTCAGCTACTGGCGGTGTCCACCAGGGCTTCATTGACGTTCGTGGGGCAGGGGCGTACGGTCGATACTGCTCGTTCTCGCGTTGATCCCGGTCAAGCCCATTACCCCGTCGGAGAGTTGTTCCATGGTCGCTCGCATCTTGCTGGCCGTCGTGTCTTGTGCCGCCTTCGGCCTGGCCCAGGGACCTGTTTGCGTCTCCATCAGTCCGAACCCGGTCATTCTCGGGCAGAGTTCGATCACGGTGACGGTCACGGATTCCACCGGGGCCGGGTACCAGCACTGGACCAACTGCGTGGCGCGCTCGATTCACCAGGATTATCCCAACGGCGCCCCGCCGCCCATGCCGCTCGGCCTGTGTGGCCCCTGGACCACCGTGGGACCGTACGGGACGGCCACCAAGACCTTCCCGTTCATCAGCGGGCTCCAGGTCGGGCACTACTACGTCAAGGTGGTGACGCGGCCTGCGGGCGGCGGCATCGAGACCACCACGTGGACGCCGTTTGACATCAGGGTCGCGGGCGATCCCACGCTCACTTCCCAGACCAATCTGCAGGTGGGCCAGACCTGGACGGTCGATCTGACCGCTCCCGCCTTCCCGGGGACGCCTTACATCGTGGCCGCGTCCTACAGCACCAATGTGGGCTTCGGATTGCCGGGGGGTGAGTACGTCAGCCTCGACATGAACAACGCCCTCTTCGATCTCACGTGGCCTGTGGCGTCGGGGGTCTTCTTCAGCAACTTCTTCTCCGTCACTGATGCGACCGGGACGGCGACCGGGATCAGCGCTTACGTGCCCAACATCCCCTCGCTCGCTTATCTCCCGGTGCACCTGCAGTGTGGACTGCTGGCCGCTGCCGGCGGGGTTCCACTGACCAACGTCCTGAGCACCTGCATTTCACCGTGAGCCCGCGCTCTCTTTCGCGATACGCGCTGGGAAGAGCCTGCCGAGCAAGAGATCAGCGCCTGGGACCGAGGAGCTTCTCCATGGCCTCTCCCATGGCCCGGCCGATCAACAGGTAGCTCTCTGCGTTGCCGAACCAGTGGTGCCCGTGACCGACGTTGGGTGACTGCTCCTTCGGGCGGCGGAATGCGTAGGTCGGAGCGAAGGCGACGGGCTGGATGTCCTTGCGCTTGCCGGCCCTGGCCTGCTCGACCCGCAGGGCCTCCTTGCCGTTGCCGGTTTCCCCGATGACCACCGGCAGCTTCGGAGCATGGAGGGCCTTGCGGACGTCACCCACGAGGTGCGCGAAGTTGTCGCTGTAACCGGTGATCGCTGCCTCGTCGTACATGTCGTTCCAGCCCTGGAACCACACCATCCCGGCAAGGACCGGCCGGTGCGCGGCGAGCTGCGGGAAGTGGTCGCCCACGGAGCCGATGATCTCTGTGTACTCCGCGATCATCCTCTTGTAATACGGCCCCATCGCCCCGCCAGCGCTCGGCGGTCGGAAGTCCTTGTAGAGGCTCTTGCCTCCCCACGCTGTCTTGACCAGGAGTACGGGTTCCTCGAACCGATCTCCCATCGCGTGTCCGAATTCGAGCTCCGGCCCGAAGTGATGACGGCCCGGATACACGGCGAAGCCGATGGACACCGGCCCCTTCTTCAGCTTCCCCTGGGGGTTGCGGTACCACACGAAGACGTCGTCGCGCGACGACCAGCCGCCGGCCGGGTTCCGCAGGTGCGCATAGCGCGTGCGTTGAGCCGGGTCCTTCAGCAGATGCACCAGGGTTCCGCGCCCACCGTTGTAGTGTTGCTCATGATCGAGATCGACCACGGCCTGCCCCTCCATGTTGGACTGGCCAGCGAGGAGGAACACGTGCAACGAGGGCGCCTCCTGGGCGCTGATGCAAGGGAGCAGGGAGGCCAGGAGAGGCAGCAGGTGTTTCATGTCGCGATTGTACGTTCCTCGCGAGAGGGGGCTGCGGGAGGAGCGGGGTACCTGGTAGCGGCGCAGCAGGTAGCGGAGCGATCCGATCCGCTCGCCGGCACGGAGCGTCGTTCTTCTTGTTGCGCCGACACTCGTAGATGGCGGACGCCCCCTGGTCGGTGCTGCGAGACCGGAGTGATCTCCGGTCTCGCAGACAGAAGATCACTTAGAACGTGACCTGGGCGACGTTACTCCAGTGGACCAGACCACCAGCGGCATTTTGGTAGAGCACGAAGGCGTCGACGGTTTGCCCGATCCACGCAGCGAGGGTGCCCGGCCCCAGGTACAGCGGGGCGTCCGGGTAGATGCCGGGGGCGGTGAAGAAATTCAACGGGCTTCCCACCAGTCGCGGACCGGTGATACCCGCCCACGTGTTGCCGTCGGGGGTGATGCCGAACATCGGTCCGTTACCGACCGAGCCCAGCACCGTGGTCAGCGTGTACACCGTAAACCCACCTGTGACGCTGGGGTAGCAACTGGAAATTGGCGGCGTGATCAGCAGGTCGCCGGTGCCTGGAGCGCTGGACAATTCGAACGGCTGAGCGTTGATGGCGACGGTCTGTGACGAGATTGCTGCGGGGTTGATGCCGTCCTGCACCGTGAGCGTCACGGTGTAGTTGCCGGGACATGCGTAGGAGTGCAGGGGGCTCTGCTGGGCCGAGGTGTTGCCGTCGCCGAAATCCCAACTCCAGGAGAGGATGCCAGTGGAAGCACTCGAGTAGCTCTGGTCGGTGAAGGTGATGACCTGGGTGGCCTGATTCCCGGTCCACGAGAAGCCGGCGAACAGTCCCCCGGCGGGGATGTAGTCGATCATGATCACCGGGACGTACTCGTTGTTCGCGAACGTGGTCGTCGTCGCCGCACAGCTGACGGTGTCACCGTAGCGGTTGCCACCGTTCAACCCAGCGGTGCCCGACGACCCGTGAATGCTCTGTCCGAAGGTGGTGGTCGTCCCGCACTTGCGGATTTGGACCACCAGGTCGTTGCCCAGTGTCGGGTCGTAGAGGAACGGCGTGGTGATGCCGAACGGGTGCCATTGCCAGGCGGCGGCTCCGCCGACCCAGGGGGCGGCGGGGCGTACAACGGTCAGGTCCGCATTCAGATTGTTGGCTAAGGTCGGGTCGTGACCTGCCTGCGTCGTGTTACCGAGGACCGTGTAGTCCGTGGGACTCGACGCCACGGAGATTTCCACCGACGGGAAGGAGAAGCTGGGGAGGGCCACACCGTTGAGTCCGCTGACCGAGATCTCGGTGATGATGATGGGGAAGGTGGCGGTGAGTTGAGCCGAGTCGTAGTGCCACTGCCACGTGTGGTCCGGGGCGGTGTTGAACGGGAACGAAGATCCCGCGCCGCCGAGCGGGGTCATGTGCCCCGCGGGGATGGTCTGCTGCATCTGTCCCATGGCCGGGGCAGAGAGGATCAGGAGGAAGATTGCGATGTGCTTCATGGTCTCTTGCTTTCCGATTTGGGGGTGAGGAGGGGGGGGCAGCACCACCGATTTGGGAGAGGGTAGAGGCTGTGCCGCTCCCACGATCATATGTCTTCCACTGGTGGGGCGTGGTCATTCGACGATTCCTTTGATGGCCCAGTTGCCGGGGCACTATCCCCTGTCCCTGTCTCCGGCCAACGAAGACGTCTTCCAGAATGACACCGGGCCGGACCCGCCTGTCGGCGGGCCCGGCCCGGTATGCGTGCCAGGAGACCGGAGCGAACTCCGGTCCCACGGCTAGGGGTCGACTAGAACGTGACCTGAGCGACGTTGCTCCAGTAGACCAGGTTCGCACCGGCGTCCTGGTAGACCACGAGGGCGTCGAGGGTCTGGCCAACCCAGAACCCGAGGGTCCCAGGAGGCAGACTGAAAGGCACGTTCGGGTAGACGCCCGGGGCGACGAAGAAGTTCTGGGGACTTCCCGGCAGCCGCGCCGTTGCGATACCCGCGAACGTGTTGGCGTCCGGCGTGATGCCGAAGATCGGCCCGTTTCCGAAGGTGCCCGGAACCGTCGCCAGCGTGTACACGGTGTACCCACCGACGGCGCTGGGGTAGCAACTGGCGGTCGGCGGCGTGATCAATAGATCGCCGCTCCCCGGCGTGCTGACCAGCGAGAACGACTGATCGATGATGTTGACAGGCAGCGTCACAGTCGAGGGATTGAAGATGCCGTCCACCACCGTCAGGGTGACGTTGTAGGTGCCGGGGCACGGGTAGGAGTGCTGGGGGTTCTGCTGAGAAGAGGTGTTGCCGTCGCCGAAATCCCAGCTCCAGGCGAGGATGCCACCCGTAGAACTCGAGTAGCTCTGGTCGTTGAACTGGATGATCTCGTTGGCCTCGCTACCGGTCCACGAGAACCCGGCGAACAGCCCCCCGGCGGGGGTGTAGTCGATCATGATCACCGGGACGTACTCGTTGTTCTGGAACGTGGACGTCACGGATGCACAGTTGGCGGTGTCACCGTAGCGGTTGCCACCGTTCACCCCGGCAAGCCCGGACTGGCCGTGAATGCTCGTGCCGAAGACGATGT
>JABSRK010000094.1:0-6331 GCA_013213915.1 Planctomycetota bacterium | reverse complement strand
GTTGGTCCGGCACTTGCGGAGCTCCACCACCAGGTCGTTGCCCTGAGTCGGGTCGTAGAGGAACGGCGTGGTGAGTCCGAACGCGTGCCACTGCCAGGCGGCCGCTCCACCGACCCAGGGGGCGGCGAGGCGCACGACGGTCAGGTCCGTGTTCAGGTTGGCGGCGAAGGTCGGGCTGTGACCGGCCTGCGTCGTGTTACCGGCGATCGTGTAGTCCGTGGGACTCGACGCCATGGAGACCTCCAACGACGGAAAGTCGAAGTTGGCGAGGGGCACACCGTTGAGTCCGCTGACCGAGATCTCGGTGATGATGATGGGGTACGTGGCCGCGAACTGAGCCGAGTCGTAGTGCCACTGCCACGTGTGGTCCACGAGATTGTTGAACGGGAACGAAGATCCCGCACCACCGAGCGGAGTCATATGCCCCGCGGGGACGGTCTGTTGGAATTGACCCATGGCAGGAACGGCCAGGATCAGGATGAGGAGTGCAATGTTCTTCATGTTTCTGACCCTTTCTACTGGAAGGTGTAGCGCACGATGTTGGAGCTACTGTCGTAGGCAAACGTGTTGTCCATGAACAGCACGAGGATGTCCATCGTCTGTCCGGTGAGACCCGCGAAGATGGCTCCCGGGAGGACCAGCGGCGCGGTCGGCCAACCGGGATCGGTGACCAGGAAGTGGAACGGGTCGCTCGGGGCGTAGGGGGCCGTGAACGTCGTCCAGGTGAGGGCGTCAGGGGTGAGACCGAGGAGCGGTCCCTGCCCGACGGGCAGCGAGGTGTTGCCGCTGAGGAAGGTGAACCCCTCGTGGGAGTTCGCCCCCAGCATGGACAGGGTCGCCGTCAGGTTCAGGCTCGCATCCTGGGTGATGTCCAGGATGTTGGCGTTGGGCGCGTAGTGGATCGTCCCGTTCCAGACGCGGGGGCTGAACAGCCCGCCGACGAACGCGACGTTCGACGCGGTTCCGAGGGACAGGGACATCTCACCGTTGGCGACGGTCTGGTTGGCACCCGTTCCGTTGGTGTAGCTGTGGCCGCCGAAATTCACGATGGCCATGCCGTAGCTCCCGGCTTGCATCACGAAGTCCGTCGTGTCGATGGGTGTTCCCACGCCGAGGCCGAGGGACAAGCCGGTGCCGCTGCCTTGCAGGGTCCAGTTTGCCAGGATGAGCTCGTTGCCGATCGAGGTTGTGGGGCAGGTGTAGACATCGATCGTGACGCTGGCGCCTGCGACGGCGCTGCAGTTGGTGTCGAAGGACTCGAGGATGAGTCCGCCACCCGATAGCACCGTGACGTCGAAGTAGACGGCACCTCCGGGGGAACCGCCGTTGTTGTTCACGAAGTTCGGGGGGGTCGTGATCGACTGTGCTGACACCCCGCCGGCGACAATGAGAAACGCCCCGAGAAGGAGCGCGAGAGACGCACGCAGGGGCGCACTCTCAGTAGGGGATACAGGTTGCATGGGTGATGAAACTCCTAAGCAGTATCCGAACGGGAAAAGGGGAGACTATGTGAATGACACAAGCATCCGGACCCCCTGGCGGGAGTCGGTGGAATCGGCTGTTTTGGGCTCTTGTAGACGCCGAGGCACCGGGCTTGGGACGCGCTGGAACCTCACCTCGAGGCGATCAGCGGCGGGAGGCGCTCGGTCCCCCAGCCTACACCACTTCCCGGGGGGCCTGGCAATTCTGGTTTCGTTGGGTGGAGGCGCCTGAAATCGCTGCTTTTCCGGCGATTTCTGGTCATGCGCCAGGAGGGCCCGGCTGGCCGGTCGGGGCCGTTCTCCTTGGCATCTCACGGGAACGGGGGACAATCCCCCGATGTCGAGATCGACCTCACGGGCGACGCTCGCGATCCTCGCGTTCAGCGTGATCTGGGGAGCCGCGTATCTCTGGATGAAGGCGGCCACCGAGGCGGCGGACCGGCATCTGGGCGAGGACGCGGCGATGTTCGGAGTCGCCCTCTATCTCGCCCTGCGTTTCGGGCTGGGCGCGGCCGCGTTGTTGATCGTCCCTTCGTCCCGTCGTGAACTCAGGAGGGGGTCCACATGGTTGGGCGGCTTCTGGCTCGGCGGATTGCTCACCCTCGCGTTCATGCTGCAACTCGTCGGCTTGCGCAGCATCGATCCGGCCATCTCGGCGTTCCTGACGAGCCTCTATGTCGTCTTCACGGCCATCGTGGTGCGGTGTCACCGACGAGTCTCAGTCGAGCCTCGCCTGCTCGGGGGGATCGTGCTGGCATCCATCGGAGCTGCGTGGATCGGCGGTCCGCCGCACCTGAACTTCGACCTGCCGGAGTGGCTGACCATCGGCGGCGCGTTGGTGTTCGCCGTACACATCGTGGCGACGGACGTCATCACGCGCCGCGTGCCATCGTTGCCCGTGACGGTCTCTAGCCTCGCGTGGGTGGCGGCCTTCTCATCGGTCATCGCGATCGTGACGACCGATGGGGACACGGAAGCGATTGGCGCCCTCCTCGCAGATGGTGAGTTCATCATCGCGACCGTGTTGAGCGCTGTCCTGGCCACATCGGTCGCCATCGCCCTCATGAATCGATGGCAGAAAGAGCTGTCGCCGGTTCGCGCCGCGATCCTGTACGCCCTCGAGCCGGTATGGGCGGCGCTGTTTGCGGTTTGGTTCGATCGTGCCGAGGCCACGCGCTGGCTCTTGATCGGCGGCGCTTGCCTCGTCGCTGGAAATCTCGTCGCGGAGCTCTGGCCACGGTCGCGGTCCACGTCGCCGGTCCGGTGAGGTTCGCGGCACCCCTCCCACGTGCTGGTGATACAGTCCGTCCGCGATGCCCACCCTGCTGTCGTCTGATGGGCCACCGGTTCTGCTGCTGACCGTTGCGGGCGTGATGGCCGGCGGGCTGATCTCCCAGGCGCTGGCCCGACGGCTACGCGTCCCCGCCATCGTGCCCCTGCTGGTCATCGGGCTGGTCGCCGGACGGGACAGCCTGGGCTGGATCAACCCGGGGGTTCTGGGCGAAGGACTGGGTGTCCTGGTCGGGCTCGCCGTCGCGATCATCCTGTTCGAGGGCGGACTGACCCTGCGCCCCGAGGCGTTTCGCGTCGCGGGACGCCCCATTCAGCGGCTGTGCAGCTTGGGAGTGCTGCTCACCTGGGGGCTGTCCTCCCTCGCCGCCTTGCTGCTGTTCCCGGGTCTCGGTGGGAAGGCTGCGTTGTTTGGCGCGCTGGTGATCGTCACGGGGCCGACCGTGATCGCGCCGTTGCTCAAGGTGATCAACCCGCGGCAACGAGTCGCCGAGATCCTGCGCGGTGAGGCGATTCTCGTCGATCCGATCGGTGCGTTGCTCGCCGTGCTGACGTTTGAGGTGCTGCTCGCGGGCGACGACATCGTTGGCATGCTGGTTTACCGCGTCGGCCTCGGCGTCGTACTCGGCGGCGGAGGCGCCCTGATCCTCGATTGGGTCCTGCGGCACCAGGATGCCATGGCGCCGGATCTGCAGAACCGCACCACCCTGGTCGTCGCCGTTGTCCTCTATGCGGTGTCGGAGGGACTGGCCAGCGAGTCAGGAGTGCTCACGGCGACCCTCGCGGGGCTGGTCCTCGGTTGGCGCCGCCCGCCAGGGATCGAGGAGGTCGAAGAGTTCAAGGGGCACGTGGTCGGCGTGCTCGTGTCGATGATCTTCATCCTGCTGGCGGCCAACCTGGACCTGGACGCTGTGCGCGCCCTCGGCTCGCACGGGTTCCTGCTGGTCGGCGCCATGATCTTCGTCGTCAGGCCCGCCAGCGTGTTCCTGTCGATGATCGGGACCGAGCTCGCGTTGCGAGAAAAGCTGTTCGTGTCGTGGATCGCCCCGCGCGGCATCGTGGCGGCGTCGGTGTCGTCGTTGTTCGCCATCGAGCTCGGAGCGGACGGTCACCAGATCGCGGCCATGACCTTCGCCGTCATCGCCGGAACGGTCATCATCCAGGGGCCGACAGCAGGCTGGGTGGGCCGACGGCTGGGCGTTCTCGAGTCAGCGCCTGCTGGCGTGCTCGTCATCGGAGCCAACGAGGTCGCGTGTCGGCTCGCCCAGGCGTTACACCGCAACGGGCACCGGGTGCTGGTCCTCGACACGAACTACGCGTCGGTACGCCGCGCACGTGAGAGCGGTCTGCCAGCTCGCCGCACCGACGCTTTGGATGACGCGGCGAGCGACAGTCTCGACCTGGACGGAATCGGGACCATGCTCGCCATGACGTCGAGCGACGCGGTCAACCGGCTCGCCGTGCGCCTCTACGCCAACGAGTTCGGCAAGGGTCGCGTGCGCGCGCTGAGGACGCGTTACTCGCCTTCCCGCGAGGAAACCCCGTCGTTGCCGCCATGGCTCTTTGGCGAACGGCTCGGATACGAGGACCTCATCACGCTGGTCGATGCCGGTGCCACGGTCGAGGTCGCAGCCATCGATCACGAGACCACCGTGACGGACGTCATGCGCGACCTCCACGGGTCCGAGCCCCTGTTGGCGACAGGTAGTGATGGGCTGCCGCGTTTTCTCGACGAAGACGACGCCCTCACGATGGGGGAGACCCTGTTCTTCTTCGCCGCCCACGACGGTGAGGCGTAGGGGTCGTTGGTCCGAGCCCTAGTGCCCCCGGATGTGAATCAACGACGCAGCGATCTGTCCGCCCAGGCATACGTCGACGTCGTGGCCGGGCGTCCGCGGACGGGCATGGTAGTCGCCGGCGTAGAGCCAGCCGTCTGACTGCTCTTCGAAGTGGATCTGGAGGGGCTGGGGGTCGGGGTCGCAGGTGACGACCTCGAGCGTCGGGTCGTCGTGTTCCGGGTGGGGCAGGTTCACGTTCCAGAAGGTGCTCGGCTCGTGCGAGCTCGCCAGGAGGTTCGAGAGGATCGGCCGCAGGCGAGCTCGCGCGAGATCCCAGTCGGGGAGGCGTCCTTTACTGCAGTAGTGGGAGAGCGCGATGGCGCGGCGGCCCGAGAGCGCGGCCTCGCGTGCCGCGGCGACGGTGCCGGACATGTACAGGTCGACGCCCAGGTTGCCGCCAGGGTTGATGCCAGAGATGACGACGTCCGTGTCCGGTGCGAATCGGGACAGCCCGAGCCGGACGCAGTCCACGGGAGTCCCGGAGACGCGCCATCGGCGGTCCGATTCTCGAGAAGCCGGGATGGGAGTGCGCGTGGTTGCCTGGTGACCGCACGCCGAATATTGTCGATCTGGCGCCACGACGACAGGCTCATGCTCCGCGAACAACTCCACGAGCGTGCGTAGGCCAGGAGCGTCGATGCCGTCGTCGTTGGTGAGGAGAATGCGCATGGCCGGCACCGTCTCCGCTAGGCCAGGATCTCACGAACCACCCGCGCCGGCTCCACGCCGGTGAGGCGCATGTCGAGGCCCTGATGCTTGACCGTGAAGCTCTCATGGTCGATGCCCAGCAGATGCAGCATGGTGGCGTGGAGGTCGTGGACGGTGACGACCTTGTCAACGGCGTTGTAGCCGAGCTCGTCGGTGGCGCCGTGGGTGATGCCACCTTTGATGCCGCCGCCGCAGAGCCACATGGAGAAGCCCTTGATGTGGTGGTCGCGTCCCGGGGTCTTGCCCTTGCCCTGGAACATGGGCGTGCGTCCGAACTCGCCGCCCCAGACCACCAGGGTGTCGTCGAGGAGGCCGCGTTGCTTGAGGTCGGTGACCAGCGCCCAGGTGGCCTTGTCGGTGGCGCCACAGCAGACCTTCATCCAGCGTTCCAGGTCGCCGTGGTGGTCCCAGCCCCGGTGGTAGAGGTGGATGAAGCGGACGCCCCGCTCGGCGAGGCGACGGGCGAGCAGGCAGTTGGCGGCGTAGCTGCCGTCCATGCCCTTCGCCCCGTACATCTCGAGTACCTGGGGCGACTCGTCAGAGAAGTCGGTGAGGCCCGGAACGCTCGTTTGCATGCGAAACGCCAGTTCGTACTGGGCGATCCGGGCCTCGGTCTCGGGGTCGCGGGCGACCCGGTTGCGAAGCCGGTTGAGTTGGGAGACCGCATCGACGACGTCACGTTGACGGTGACGCGTGACGCCGGGGGGATCGGACAGGTAATGCACGGGATCGCCGACCGACTGAAAGTCGACGCCCTGGAAACGGGACGGGAGAAACCCGGAGTGCCACTGTCGCGACGCGATGGGTTGCGGGTTACGGCCCTTGGCCGATGTGAGCACGACGAAACCAGGAAGGTCGTCGGCGTCGCTGCCTAGTCCGTAGTTGATCCACGATCCCATGGACGGGCGGCCCGAGATCGCGGTGCCCGTGTTCATCACCGTGTGGGCCGGATCATGGTTGATCTGGGTGGTCTTCATGGACCGGACGATGGCGATGTCGTCCGCGAGGCGCGCG
>JABSRK010000093.1:6659-11169 GCA_013213915.1 Planctomycetota bacterium | reverse complement strand
ACACCCGAGGTCGCTGTGTACCGTCAAAGCGACGGCGAACTCGCCTATCGCGGCCGCATCGACGATCTCTTTCCAGAGTTGGGTTCCAAGCGTTTTGCTGCGTCCGAAATGGACCTCCGCAACGCCCTCGACGCGATCGTCGCCAACGAGCCGGTACCGGTCGCACGGACGCAAGCGATCGGGTGCCAGCTTCCCGCTCCCCGGTAGTCCCGGCTTTGATCTACCCTCTTTCCATGCGCGCCCTCCTCCTCGCTGCCTGCGCGCTGCTCGCGGGCTGCATCATGACTGACACGCCCCAGACCCCCCCCGAGCCCGGCATCGATATAGACCTGGCGCACGCCCGCGCAGCCCGCATCTCGGACCTGCGATACGTGCTGCACTTCGACCTCGAGGAAGGCGCGGACCACGTGGCGGGACGCGCGCGTGTGGACTTACGCCTGGCGGATACGGATCAGCCGCTCGTCATGGATTTCGTCGGAGAGGGCCTGACGCTCACGGTAAACGGGCAATCCGTCGAGCCGTGCGTGGTCGCCAACCACGTCGTGATCCCAACGAGGTCGTTACTCGAAGGCGCGAACTCGATCACGGCGACGTTTCGCTCGCGGGTAGCGCAAACGGGGACGCCGCTCACCCGCTATCGGGACCGGAGTGACGGCAAGGAGTACGTCTACACGCTGGTCGTCCCGGCCGACGCACACCGGCTGTTCCCGTGCCTCGATCAGCCGGACCTGAAAGCTCAGTACACGCTGAGCCTCACGACGCCCGCTGCGTGGGTGGCCGTCGCGAACGGTCGCGAGACGCGCACGGTCGACGGTGATCGGGCGCGCTGGGAGTTCTCGAAGACCGCCCCGTTGCCGACATATCTCTTCGCGTTCGCGGCCGGTCCGTTCGATGTCATAACCCAGGCCGGCGTGGCCGGCGCGGCACGTGGGCTCACCGATCCGATGCGCGTGTACGTGCGACCGTCGAAGCGAGGGGACCTCGATACGCCGACCCTGATCCGGATGCACGGGAGCGCCGTCTCGTGGCAGGAGACGTACTTCGGATACGACTACCCGTTCGGCAAGCTCGACATCGTGCTGTGTCCCGGTTTCCCGTACGGCGGCATGGAACACGCGGGCGCGATCTTCTACCGCGAGTCGGCCCTCGTCTTCGACCACGATCCCACCGCCCTTGAGTTGCTGCGTCGCAGCACGCTGATCTACCACGAGGTCTCGCACCAGTGGTTCGGCAACCTGGTCACCATGCGCTGGTTCGATGACCTGTGGCTCAAGGAGGGCTTCGCCACCTTTATCGGCTACCGAACGCTGGACGTCCTCGAACCCGAAATGAACGCGTGGACGCGGTTCCATCAGCGCGTGAAGCCCGCCGCATACCGCATAGACGAGACCGATGGCACCACGCCCATCTGGCAGGAGTTGCCAAACCTCGCCGACGCGAAGTCCGCCTACGGCCCCATCGTCTACAACAAGGCGCCCGCGGTGCTGCGCCAGTTGGAACACCACCTTGGCGCCGGGGAGTTCCGGGATGGCGTCCGCGTCTTCCTGAAGCGTCACGCGTTCGCCAACGCGACGTGGCGCGACCTCCTCGCCGCCATGTCCGAGGTCTCGGGGCGCGACCTCGGCGCATGGTCGAGGCATTGGATCCTGGAGCGGGGCATGCCGCGCGTCTTGGCGTCGGCGGACAGCGCCCGCATCCGGCAAGAAGATGCCCTCGGCCTCGGACGAACCTGGCCGTTCTCCGTCACGGTCCTCGCCGGGCGCAAGGACGGCAGCCGCGAGACCCGCATGGTGGACCTCACACAGCCACCATCGCCCGCGGCTGAAGCTCCCTACGCATGGCAACTACCCAACGCTGACGGTGTCGCGTTCGCGAAGGTGATCCTGGACGCGCCGAGCCTCGCCTTCTGGCTTTCCCGGGTACCAGAGGAGCCCGACCCACTCGTGAAAGCCGTCGCATTTACGGCCGTCTGGGATTCCGTGAAAGCAGGCGCGTGCGCCCCCGAGAGGTTCGTGGAGCTGGCCCTCGAACTCGTCGATCGTGAACGCGACCCGCAGACGTGGTCATCCGCAATGGGGGCTCTGAGCACGACGCTCGTTCGCTACATGCCACCCGATGCGGCGCGGGAGCCGCTGAGGCGTGTGGCCGACGTCCTGGGCAGGCTGCTCGTCGATCCAACCGCGGAGCCGATCCGGCTGCAGGCGTTGCGCCGCCTCGCCCGCCTCGCCCGGGATGACGACGCGCTTACACGCGTCGAGCGCATCCTCGACGGAGACGAGGTCATCGCGAATATCTCGCTCGGTGTGCAGGACAGGTTTCGCCTGGTGACCGCGTTGCTGGCAGCGCAGCGTCCCGGCGCCGCTGAGCGTCTGGCTGAACTCGAGCGCGCAGGAACTGATGTCGCGCGATGGGCCTATCAAGCCAAGGCAGCCCTCCCGAACGCCGACATGAAGGCGGCCTACTTCAACTCGTTTCTCGATCCCGAGCAACCGCCCGAACAGTGGGTATCCGGCGCGCTCAGCACGTTCCATTGGCCCGGCCAGGAGGCGCTCTTCCTCCCCTATCTTGAACGCGCGCTCGACGCAGCCCCGTGGGTGAAGGACCACCGGAAGATCTTCTTCATGCCGGCGTGGCTTGAGTCCTTCCTGGGTGCGCACGCCAGCAAAGAGGCGCTCGCGATCGTCGACCGGTGGCTCGACACGCATCCTGACCTCTCACCCGACATCCGTCGGAAGTTGCTCGTCCCGCTGCACGAACTCCGCCGCACGGTCCGCATCCGATCCGTGAAATAATCACCTGGTTGCCTCGAGGTGTTTGTCCACCTTGCGCCACAGGTCTTCCCAGACCGCGCGGTCGGCGTCACTCATGTCACCGAGGGCTTCCGCAGAACGTATAGGAGCCAGCCGCCGATCATGGCGCCACCGGTGGAGCTGCAACGCAGACGGGCGCCGCAAGCCTCGCTCACGGCTCCCGCCGGACCTGCGGTCGTCCGCTTTCAAGTTCCGTTCGAGACAAACGCGCGCGAACTTGAAGTCCCCGGAGAGCACCGCGACCAAACCGGCCTCGAAGAGGATCTCCATCGGCGCTCGAGGGCGACCGCGAGGACCGCCAGGAGGGCGACGGCTGCCACCTGGTGTCCAGGCAGCGACGACCTCCTTGAAAAGAACGGCCGCCCGCCCTGAATGCCCGGAGAACGCGCAGTAGCGGGCCAGATCCATGCGCACATCCAAGCGCGTCGGGTCGGCGCCCGTAACCCGCTTCCGCTCAAACTCCCGTTCACGTTCAGCGAACAGGCGAGACAGGCGCTCCAACTCGATATTGAAGCCGCGAAGACCCCGCAGCATCTGAGCGCCCCTGAAGGCCTCCACGGCCTCAGCGAAGCGACGTTGCTCAAGCTGCGCCCGAGCGAAGAGTTGCCATGCCTCCGGCCGATCGCCGCGCAATCCCGTAGCTGCCAGCGCGTAGTCAGACGCCTGCTCCAGATCCCCAACCTGCAGCAGCAAGCGTGCGAGATCTGTGTGTGCGTGTCCGTCCTTGGGTTCGGCGCCGATGATCGCTCTCAGGCGCTTGATGTTCCTCTCTGGGTGCTTCGAGAGTCCGAGCCCCATCAGGCGCGCTCGCTCCAGGACTTCCCGACCGAACGGACCGCTCGGAACCCCTTGCAGCCCCGCGACAGCGGCGCCAGGGTCCTCTTCGAACATGACCTGCGCCCTGGCTCCCTTCAGCGCCGAGTCATCCGCGTAGCGCGCGAGCCGACTGTCGAGATAAGCGAGCGCATCGGCCTTGTCGCCACGACGATGCATGACCGTCCCGAGGAATGCCATGTTGAACGTCGAGTCGGGCTGCAGCACCAGCGCGATGCGCAGATGCACCGCGGCCTCCTCCAGTTCCTTCTTCGAACTCGTTTCGTGGCGCACGCTGCGTCCATCCTCGATCGTGAACTCCCCCACCAGGACCACGGCGAGCCTCTGATGGACCCAGTAGTCCCTCGGGTGTGCCTCACACGCTCTTCGGAGGAGTTGCAGTGCCACATCGCGCTCGGACGCACGGTCCAGGCTCATGGCGAGCAACGTCAGGCTGCCAGGCTGTTGCGCCCCCACATCGACGTCCCGCGCCAGCGTCTTCAGACGGCCCAACTCGTCACCGAGCAAGGCGTCCCGCAGCCCAGACCGCCAGGCGTCGTCGTCAGCCAGGCGCGCGATCTGCACCAGGCGCCGCCAACGCTGGTCGTCCGTCATCAACCTGCGACGTCCCGCCCAGTCATCAAGGGCTGAGATCAGCGCCTCTGCGACCTCCCCCTCCTCGCCACGAATCACGGCCGCGAGCTGCGGAGCATTCTCCACATCCACGTTCACGCCGTGATGCTCGAACGCCGCCGCATATTCGTCGTCGCTGCGGGAGGGGTCGACGACCGGTTGGTTGCGGATCTCACGCAGACGCGCGACAAAAGCCGTGTCCCGGGCGGCCATCGCGACCCGTTCATCATCGGCCAGACGATTGGTCCGCAACC
>JABSRK010000093.1:0-6649 GCA_013213915.1 Planctomycetota bacterium | reverse complement strand
TCCACTTCCAGGCTGCGGTGTTCGAACGCCGCTGCGTACTCATCGTCGCTGTTAGCCGGGTCGATGACCGGTCGGTTGCGAATCTCCCGAAGCCGCGCCACGAACGCCGCGTTCCTTACCTCGTGTGCGACCCGATTCTGGTCAGCCACGCGCCCGAATCGCAGCCGCCGCTGGGCCGCGTTCGAATCGTCAATGACGCTCTCGGTGACCCGTCCGCCAACGACGACGTTGCGCACGCTCAGCAAGGCCGCGGCGGCCGCATCCCAGCGCCTAGCACCCATGTGCGCGTCCGCCTCCATGATCGCGTTGCCGACCTGCCGGTCATTGCGCAAACGCTCGGCGCGGCGAGCGGAATCTTGCCACCAGAGACCCCCTCCGGCGACGACGATCACCGCCACGGCGGCGCACGCCAACGCAACCGTGAGGCGACGCGCCTTTCGTTCCGCACTCACCCGCACGCGCGCCGCACGAGCTTCGATGCGGGCCTCCTCGGCTCGCTGCTCCGCGCCGATCCGATACGCACCGACCTCGCGCGCCACGACCGCTGCGTCACGGAGACGGGCGCGCATGTCGGGCACGAGGCACCTCTTCGCCAGCGCGACGAGCTCGGGATCGGCCTCGCACGCGTCCAGTCGCTGGAGCGCGTTGTCGAGGCTCGCCGATTGCGCCTGCCGCATGGGCGACGAGTCCCGTTGACGAACGTACGGGGGCTGCCCCGTCAGGATCTCGCAGAGGATCCCCCCCAACGCAAACACGTCCGCTCGCTCGTCGATCAGCCCGACCTGGCCCTGCGCCTGCTCTGGCGGCATGTAGGACGGCGTACCGAGCACCGAGCCGGCGAGAGACTGGGAGCCCCGACCGCCGCTCCGCACCGTCTCGATACGCGTCGCGGGGTCCTCCTCGACGGATTCGTCCTCCACGCCGCCCCGAGCGAGGACCTTGGCCATGCCCCAGTCCATGACCTGCACCTCGCCGAAAGCACCGACCATGATGTTCGAGGGCTTGACATCCCTGTGCACGACGCCGCGAGCGTGACCGTACGCGAGCGTCTGGCAGACCTGCTCGTAGATGTGCAGGAAACGAGAGAGATCGACGTCCGGTTCCGCACGCTCGTGCAAGAGCGCCGCCAGGGTCCTCCCCCGCACCAGCTTCATGCTGAAGAACGGTCTTCGCGACGCGTCGAGGCCAATCTCGTATACCGGGATGACGCCAGGATGCTGGAGCTGCCCCGCGACCTGCGCCTCCTCGATAAAGCGCTGGACCATCGCCGTCTGGTCGGCGTATTGGTCCTGGAGCACCTTTATGGCGACGTCGCGGCCGAGATCGATGTCTCGCCCGTGGAGCACGACGCCCATGCCCCCGCGTGCGATCTCCCCGAGAAGCAGGTAGCGACCGACCCGTCGGCCCGACTCGGTCACCTCCGTCGAGTGGGGGTCGATGATCGCCGTGCCGTCGTCGTCGAGCAAGTCATCAGCCAGGTGAACGCAATCGGGCGCCTTCCCGAGCCGGGTTTCGAGCCGCAACAGGACGCTGGGGGGCTCATCGACCTGCGTCGCTCCCGCCGCAGCGTCGCCGCCGAAGGCGTCGGCGAGCGCATCGTCCCACAGACCCTCCGCGATGCCGGACTCGCCCGAATCGTCGTCGGGATTGTCTTTCCGCTCGCTCATCTCAATCCCGCTGCAACAGGGCCAGCAGTTCGCCGACTTCCTGATCAACAGCTCGCGCTCCGCCGGGATCGTGATACGCGACCTCCTCACGGAGCGCGTCCTTGAACTCCTCGCGCGCCCGGGCGTATTCGTGATGGAGGCGAGCCGGGTCCTCCCCCCACTGCTTGGCGATCTCCCGGATCGGCAGGCCATCCGAGAACCGCAGCCTGAGCAGGTCTACCCGTCGCTGAGCCTCTTCGCCCTTTGCGTGTGCGCTGGCCCTTTGCCGCTCCGCCGCTCGGGCGATCAGGCCGCTCGCCCAGGCCCGATCGAACGCACGGGAGAGGCGATCACCGTCCTCGGGAACCCCCTCCGGGTCGAACGTGCTCGGTGGCTGGCGCTCACGCTGCTTCGCCCCACGCTCCTCGTAGCGGAGGGCGACGTTGCGAACGACGCCGTAGAGGAACGTCCGGAACGCGACCCGTCGGCCCTGGTCAAGCCGGCCGAGCGCGCCGCCATGCTTGAAGCAGTCGAAGAACACGTCCTGGACCGCGTCGTCCAGCCGTTCGCCGGCTGCGTGGCCACGCCATCGAGAGCCCAGGTACGCACGGACCACGTCGAGGTACGTTTCCGCAAAGCGGCTGCGGGCCGACGGGTCGCCGTCCACGGCGCCCCTCACGATTGTCCAGCATGTCTCGTCCTGGCGCACAGAATCCACCGTCGTCTATGTACGGATAGGTGAAGCGAACTTGTCGAACAAATTACCACGGAGCCGCCCACCGGACGGCACGTGCCGTCGGCACGAAGGAGCGCGTCGGAGCAGGCCTTGCCTTACTGGTGCCGGATCACGATGGCGTTGGTGATCCTGGCGATGTTCCCTGCATCCATGAACCCGCCTTGTATGGTGACTTCGAAGGGCACGCCCGGGTTGGCGAACGTGTCCGTCCACGGCGTCAATGTGTGGACATTGGAGATCGCCGACGGGTGCCAGAGCCAACCCGGAGACGCTGCGAGGAGCGCGGTCTGAGGATCACAGATCGGCCAGCAGAGAGGGAAGCAGAAGGTGCCGATGCCGTTCAGGTGCCAGGCGTCTGCCGCGGTGGGGATACCCGAACGGAGGAAGATCGCGTGGTCGGTGCCGACGGAGACGGTCGCGGGTTGTGCCAGGGTGACAGCGATGGGGCCGCCCAGGGTCACATCAACGGTGCGGGCTGGTCCGCCGGTGCTTCCGTTTACTGCAAGCAGCTCCGTGGGATAGGTCCCGGAAGCCCATTGGCAGAGAACGCTCGGGGGGCCGACGCCGCCCACCACAGTCCTCACCCACGTGGCCGGAGCGGCTACCGGGAACCGGTGGGTCCCGCTCTGCGCTCCGTCGGCCAACAGGTACCACTCGACGAACCCGTGGCACGTGGCCGGCGGCAACTCCAGGGTGTAGAGATCGCCTGCCTGGGAGACCGATGACGTGGTCACCCAAGGACCGCCGCCGACACGCCAGCGCAGAGAGACGGAACCGGGAACCACCGATTCGCCGCGGCCGCGCACCGCCGCTACGAAAGGCGTGGAGTCAGTCGGATGCACGACGGTCGGGGCGCCATACGGCAGACCAATGGATATGGCACCCGCCATCGCCTGCGGGTTGGTGATCTCCACATCGTCGATGCCCACACGCCCCATGAGTGTTGAGCAGGAGACCCCGAAATCGAAGCGCACGGCGTGGACGTTGGAGAGATCGAGACCGTTTCCTTCTGCCTCGAAATCAGACAGCCGGATACGGACCACGGTGAACTCGTTCTGCCAGCCCGAACCCGTGCCGAACCCGGTCCGCGCGTAGGGCTGCGGGATCCGACCGTACAAGCCAAAGTCGATGGAGCTCGACCTACCATTGCCATCAACCAGGGTGGCGTTGAAGGAAAGCGGAGCATTCAGCGCCATGGTGAGTGGATGTCGCGTTCCTTGGCAGACGCGGAACGACAGGTAGCCGTCATCGCGCAGGTCTCGCTCGGCTGCCGGGATCGCCACCTGCCAGTAGCGTGGCGACGGGCCGAAGTCGAGGACGAGACAACGCGGATCGTCGAGCGCCTGATCGCCGCCCCGGGTCATCCCGTTTGACGGCTGCGCCACGGTCCAGTCAAACGACCCGTCGATGTCACCCATGCGCACCTCGAAGAGATTCCCCAAGGTGGAAGTCACGACCGTGGATTGGCTGCTCACCCCCAGCCCCGGATGATCCTGGAAATCGTCAAGGATGAGGTTCCTCGCGCTCCGAGCGTCTCGGTACTCGTTGCTGATCACGACGGTCGAGGGAATCCCGATGGGATGGAAGTCCTGGTACATCCGCTCGAGATAGTCTCGGGCGGCAGGGTTGCCGCGCACGTGGAGCTCCACTACAGGGAGCAGGTATCCCAGAAGCACCTTGTGCGCCGCCGCCGGGCCGATGAGACTCGGCCCCGCAGCGAACGAACCGCTGGGGAACGGCGCGGCGTGCAACCACTCGTGCCCGCATCCATGGATGTAGGTAACGCTACGGGGGCCGTAGGCGCGTTCGAAAATCGAGAGCGTCTGCCAGTAGCCCTGCGCCGGCGCGCCCGACGTGTCCGTATCCGCGGCCCCGAGGAACGTGTGATAGGGCGTATCCGCAGGGTTGACCAGATCATTGGTGAGGAAGGAGACGGGGGCGAGGGCAACGATCAGGGCGATGTCATCGATGTCGAAGAAGCTGCTGGGGTAGTTTTCGTTGCGGAGCCGAGTGACCGCCCGCGTCACCGCCTCACCACCGGTGCTGTGACCGATAAAGACGATGCGACTGCTGTCCACGTGCCCCTGCAAGACGCCACCACCAATTTGGTTCATGGTGATGAAAAGCTGTTCCGTGTTGGCCAGCAGGGAGGAAGAGGCGGTCTCGGTACCCAGTGCGTCGCCATTGCCCACGTCGCTCTGGTGGGACATGACGATGTAGCCGTACGACGCGAGGTGCTGGCCGATATGCCCATACCACGTGTAGTCGTGGGTAAACCCATGGGAGATGACGACCAGGGGATACTGCCCCACCAGGGGGATGTTGGGGTAGTAAATTAGCTTGCTGTTCCAGGTCAGCGGAGGCGGTTGGCCGTTGTACGACGCCGTCGCTACCGGGTACGGCCCAGGCAACGTTGTGTCGTGGCAAACGTAGATCCCGGCCATGTCGCCATACCCGTCTATCAGGTCGGCAGCACCGAGGATGCCGTCCTGGTCCATGTCCATCACGATGTCGTAGCCGACGCCGAGCATCGAGCCCGTACCCGGATTGGCGTTGAGCGTGTTCGTCCCTGCGAGGAGAAACGTGTTCGCCACGTAGCCCCCGGTCGCCACGGTCATGGCCGTGGGACCGCCGGGGCGCACGTCCACGAGCGCGGGGTTGGTGTTCCACTGGGCGACGGTCCTCGACGCAACCACGTACGCATCGAAGGTCTGCCCGGGGACGACCGGAACCCGCGACGGGTCGAACCCGCATTCAACGCTCCGGTCCACGTTCACCGACCGCACATGCTGAAACCAGGGGAATGCGCTGAGAGCGTGACCGGCCAGTTCGGCGGGAACCTGGGCCACCATCGGGAGAATCAGCAGCGCGAGGGCAAAGGCGCACTTCATACTGCCACCCTACTTCACCCGATCGCCTTAAGCACCGACCTCCTGAAAAGCGGGCTTCACCGCGTGACCACCGCCCGGAGACGTTGCTCAGGACAGCAAGCCACACTCCTTCGTACCGCCGGCCGGGGCCGAGCGGAAACCGCAAACCTGTTTAGAATGTTCCCATGGGTCGCACCGCCGCTCTCTCACTCTTCCTGCTGGCCCCCCTCGTCCCCGCGCAACCGACGTCCGCGGATATCGCGTGGTTCGAGAAGAACGTCCGCCCCTTGATCGCGGAGAACTGCTTTGGCTGCCACGGTCCCAAGCGACAGCGCGCCGATCTGCGCCTCGACCATATCTCTTCGATCCTGAAGGGCGGCGCGAACGGAGCCGAGATCGTGAAGGGTGATCCGGATGCGTCGCGACTGGTCAAGGCCATCCGCTACGACGACGTGCACCTCCGCATGCCGCCGACGGGACGGCTGCCCGCCGCTGCCGTAGAGACTCTTGAGGAGTGGGTGCGCCGTGGGGCACCGTGGCCCGACGAACCGGCGCCGAAAGCCGGGACGTCCGATAAGCCGGCTTTCGATCTGGCGCAACGTCGCGCGGGACATTGGTGCTGGTCCGAGTTGACGAAACCCGCGACACCGAACGTCGTCGACAAGGCGTGGGTACGGCAGCCATTGGACGCCTTCATCCTCGCTCGTCTCGAGGCCAACGGCATTCGCCCCGCACCGCCCGCTGACCGCCGTATCCTCATCCGACGTCTCTCGCTAGCGCTGCGCGGGCTGCCCCCGTCGCCCGAGGAGGTCGAAGCGTTCGTCAACGACGCGCGCACAAACGCGTATGACGAAGTCGTCGATCGCTACCTCGCGTCGCCCCGCTTCGGCGAGCGCTGGGGGCGTCACTGGCTCGATCTCGTGCGATACGCAGAGTCATACGGTCACGAGTTCGACTACAACATCCCGCACCCGTGGGAATATCGCGACTACATCATCCGCGCGCTCAACGCCGACGTCCCTTACGACCAGATCATCCGGGAGCACCTGGCCGGTGATCTGCTCGAAAAGCCGCGCCGCAATCCCGATAACGGCGTCAACGAATCACTCCTCGCGACCGGGTTCTGGCACCTGCACCAGGCCACGCATGCGCCGGTAGACGTTCGACACGACGAGGCCGAGAAGATCGACAACCAGATCGACGTGTTCGCGAAGGCATTTCTCGGACTGACCGTCTCCTGCGCTCGCTGCCATGACCACAAGTTCGACGCCATCTCGACGGCGGATTACTACGGGCTCGCGGGATACCTGCAGAGTTCACGGCGTCAGATCGCGTACCTCGATCCCAACGGGTTCATCGCCGACGGGACCAAGGACCTGGTCGCTATCCGGCGGAGG
>JABSRK010000092.1 GCA_013213915.1 Planctomycetota bacterium | reverse complement strand
ATACGGTGTTCCGGGTCGGGTCGTGGACCTATCGTGGCGGAGCGATGGTCAACTCCACGTTCACTGTCGCCGACGGCCGCATGTGGTTTCTCGAGGGGCGATCAAAAGAGGCGGTGTCGAAGGCGGGCGAGCAAGTCCGGCTCGCCGCGATCTTCGAGGACGCGTCGATTGTGTGCCTCGACACGAAGTCGGGGAAGAAGCTCTGGCGCGTCCCGTTCCCGAAGACACGGATCGGGCACAGCGTCTTCCTCGCGACCGACGGCGGATATCTCGTCGCCGTCGGCGGCTTCAGCAATGAGCTCGTCACCAAGAAGGACGACGGTACGGAATCCAAACGACTGCAGACGTGGTACGAGGTCATGTGCTTCGACTCGCTCGACGGGAAGCTACGCTGGCGCAAGGACCACTCGAACAACGTGCACGGCTCGGGCGGAGAGCACGGCGAGCAGGTACACCACCCGGTCCTGCGCGACGGGGTGCTGTTCGTCGAGCCAGTCGCCTACCACCTGGACAGCGGTGAACGCTGGAACCCAGATGGCGGAAATAGCCCGTGGTATATCGGGGCCCGCCGCGGGTGCGGGACCTTCTCGGCTTCGGCGTCGTGCCTGTACTTCCGCAACCACAACCCCATGGCCATGCCCATCGGGCGCGGAGCCAAACAGACGAAGATCACCGCGGTCAGCCGCCCTGGATGCTGGATCAGCATCCTCCCGGTTGGCGGTATGGTGCTCTTGCCGGAGGCCAGTTCTGGCTGCGTCTGCGCCTTTCCCGTGCAAACTTCCATGGGATTCGTGCCCCGTCGGTGAGCTACACTGAGAGGATGCGCCGACTAGTTTCTCTCGTCGCTGGGGTGATCCTCGCCACCGGAGTTCCTGCCCAGTCCCCCACGCCTACGGCGGTCCTGCCCTCCCCCGGGTCGCAAGCGAATACCGCTGGCGCCTGTCTCGTGATGTCGGGCTCCGTGCAGGCGCCGGGCGCTCTGTTGCAAGGCTTCCCCGGAGCGCTCGGCCTGTGGGACCCATCAACCACGTTCGCATACCAATGTGACGGGACGCAGACGGGAGTCTCCCCGGGCGGGGTCGCCTATGTGGGTTACCTGGAGGGCGGTGGCAACCAGCCGTTCGCCCTCGCCGTCTCCGAGATCCCCGCCGCGCTCACCTGCGGCGGACCGGCGGGCCAACCCTGCATGACGCAGCCGTCTCTGTTCAACTCGATCCCGACGCCATACGGCCTGTTCCATCTCGGCCTCAACTTCTCCATCATCATGGACGGCATCGACCCCACCCACCCGGTCCAGGTGTCGCTGAATTTCATCGGCCGCTACACGCTGATCGGCAACTTCCCTGTCGACACTGCGGCGAATGGGGGAACCGAGAGGCGCCTCGCGGTCCAGACCCTCGTCGCCGATCCCGGCGCGGCGAACGGCTTCACGCTGAGCGCGTGCCTGACCGTCGACCAGTGGGTCTCGAACTGACGCCGCCGCGCTAACCCGCCGATCTGGCAGGGGCGGCCTCCGCCCTTTCCTGACAATTTGTCCGGCCAATTCCGTTTTCGACGCGGTTGAACCCCAGATGGCGGAGCGGTCCACCGCTTGCTTTGCCTCAGAGGGAGAAACCCGATGAAAGCTCTGAACGGACTCGTACTCACGCTGGCGGGCATCGGCCTGCTCTCGGGACCCGGCATCGCCAATGGCCCGCGCCTGCACGAGGGCCTGCGCGGGCGCGTCCTTGAATCGCTCGGTGAGACGGCGCCCCATGCGGCGTCCGACGTGCGCGCCGCGTTGCGAGGTGACCCCGAATTCGAACGCCTCCTCGACTACCTGCGCACGCGCGCCGCCAGTGTGGTCGCGCGACACACCGCCGGCGACGACGCCGTCCAGCAAACGCTGCTCAAGATCTGGCGCGGTCGCCCTGAGGTCTTCCTCCTCCCCCACGACGAGATCCTCCGCTACCTGCGGTCTGCGACGGGGCGCAATCTCCTCACCGAGATCGATCGCTCGAACGGGCGACGAGGCGTGCACCCGCTCGACGTCGATCCAGCGGACCATCGCGATCCAGTCGGCGATGCCGACACCGAAGACCTGCTCCACGCGTTGCGCAATCGCCTCGACGGGACGGAACGCACGGTCCTGGACGCACGCCTCGAAGGGCATCACAGCGAACGCAAGATCGCGGCGGCGACGGGCCTTACCCGTCACGCGGTGGGGAGGGCGACCGAGGGCATCACGAACGCGCTGGCCGACCTGGTATAGAGCTCTATCCGATGCGCAGCGAGAGACAGGTCACGCCGCCATTTCCTTTCTGGAACTCGCTCAGGGAAATGGGCACGACCTGGAAGCCGTGGCGTTCCAGCAACTCGAGGGTGCGCGGCGCTTCTGCTGGCACAAGGATCTTGCCGTTCACCGCCAAGACGTTGGCGCCGGTGTCCTCCGGGGCGCACACCAGCTCCATGTCCGGGAACGCATGGGGACCGACCTTGCCGGCGGCGTGGAGCAAGAGGCCGCGTCCGAGGTAGGTGCAGCACGACTTCAGGTGCAGCCCGCCCTGTACCGGGATCGGGCGAACGGTCAGGCGCGCGCGCCGCGCCACGCGTTCGAGAAACTCGGATCCGGACTGATTCGTTCGATCCGAGATCCCCACGTGGAGCGTATTGCCGATCCACAACACGTCCCCGCCATCGAGCGTCGCTCCCGGAGGCATGACCTCGACTGTTCGATGTTGCTCGAGAAACGAAAGCACGCCCTGGGCCTCCGGCGCCCGGCTGGACACCGACGACCGGGCCAGAACGGCGTCGCGGCCGGGCAGGACGACAGCAGTGTCCTCGATAAAGGGCGCATCCGGAATCCCGTCGTCCGACGGCACGACGGTCACGCTGACATCACAGTCGCGCAGCGCGCGTACGTACTGCCCGTGCTGCTCGCGCGCGAGGCTGACGTCAAGCTGCTGACGAAGTCCCGGCCGCTTGATGCAATGCACATAGGACGCCGGCACATCCCGCACGAGCGCAGATCGTACGTGATGCTCGGTGCCGGTCGGATCGGCCGAGGCGGTCATGGCTGAAACTCCTTTCCACCACCAGGCGCGCCTCCCACCTCTCCTGATCGGCGGCGAGAGCCTTTCACCGTGTTCGCGCGGGCCGCGGACGCTACGATTCCATCATGCTCGCGCAGCCTATCACCACGCCGCCACTCCAGCCCGACTCCGCCACCATCGACGAGCTCCTGCTCGAGCTCTTCCGGAGGACGACGTGAGCGACCTCGAGGATCTTTCCACTGAGCAGCCCAACCCGCGCTCCGTCGGACTCGACTACCTTTCGGCGAAGGACATCCTGCAGATCATCAACGATGAGGACCGACTCGTCGCCGACGTCGTCGCCGAGGAGATCCCGCGCATCGCCGAGGCCGTCGACCGCGCGGCTACCGCGATTCGAGCTGGCGGACACCTGCATGCCTTTGGAGCCGGGACATCCGGTCGGCTCGCGGTGTTGGACGCTTCTGAGATGCACCCGACCTTCGGCGTCCCCATCGATCTCGTGCAAGGACATATCGCCGGAGGGGATGTAGCCCTGCGTCAACCCGTAGAGGGCGCGGAGGATGACGAGGACGACGGCGGTCGGTGTGTCGATGCGGCGGGCATGGGCGCCGACGACGTCGCCATCGCCCTCTCCGCGAGCGGCCGCGCGCCCTGGTGCGTCGGCGTCCTTCGACGGGCGAAGGAACTCGGGGCATTCACCATCGCCATCGCCTGCAATGAGCGAACGGAGCTTTCACGCATCGCGCACCTCACCATCGAGCCGCTCGTCGGGCGCGAGATCCTCACCGGCTCGACGCGCATGAAGGCCGGCACCGCCCAGAAGCTCGTGCTGAACATGATCAGCACCGGAGCGATGGTGCGGGCGGGGTTCACATACGGCAATCTCATGGTCGGTCTGACCCCCACGAACGCCAAGCTGAAGGACCGTGCCCGACGCCTCGTCCGCTCCATCTCAGGATACGACGAGGTCGACGACGCGCTCGAGGCCTGCGATTGGAGCGTGCGCGACGCTTGCATCGTCTTGTTGAAGGGGCTGAACGCTGCCGATGCGCGAGCACGCATAGAAGCGTGTGATGGATCGCTCCGGCGCGCATTGGAATAAGACCCGCGGCCCTCGTCCGGGATTGGCGGCGCGGCCGGGAGCGGAGGCGGGATGACCCCGCCGCGCATACAATCCCGTGCCATGCAGATGGAGGTCCACAAGTTCGGGGGAACGAGCGTCGGCGACGGCGTCTGTATCCGCCGCTGCGCGGAGCTCGTCGCAGGAGCGAGTTCGGGGACGTCGATCGTCGTCGTAAGTTCGGCGGTGGACGGGGTAACGGACGCGCTCGTCGCGTTGGCCACGGCAGCCGGGCTGGGTGACGCCGCCGGTCTCGCACCCCTGGAGGAACTGCAGGGTGTCCACGTCGCGCTCGCAGAGCAGGTGGGCATGGGAGCGGACGCGCTGGCGCCGCTGCTCGACGCGCTCGAAGAGCGACTCTACGCGGCCGCGACCTTGCGCGACGGCAGCCAGCGCACCCACGACGCCATCGTGTCCCTCGGGGAGAAGCTCGCCGTACGGCTCCTGGCGGGCGCCCTTGTTTCGAACGGCGCCGACGCGGTGGCCATCGACGCTGACGAGTTCCTGGAAACGGACGGTCGTTTCGGGCAAGCGACACCGCTACACGGCATCGCGGACACGCGGGTCCATGCAGCTCTGCGCCCCTTGCTCGACGCTGGCCAGATACCCGTCGTGACGGGATTTTGCGGACGCGCCCCCGACGGCAGCACGACGACCCTCGGGCGTGGTGGGTCCGACTACTCGGCAACGTTCATCGCCGGCGCGCTCGGAGCGGACGAGGTCGTTATCTGGACAGACGTGGAAGGCGTCTACAGCGCCGATCCCCGAATCGTTCCGGAAGCTCGCCCCGTCGCCCAACTCAACTACCGGGAAGCGGGTGAGCTCTCGTACTACGGAGCCAAGGTCCTACACCAACGAACGATCATCCCTGTCGCCGGGCGCCAGATCCCCGTCCACATCAAGAGCACCCTCGACCCCGACGCGCCCGGGACGGTCATCGACGGCCGCCTCACGCGCGGATCACACCCCGTGAAGGGCGTGAGCGCCATCACGGATCAGGCGCTCGTGTCGGTCGAGGGCAAGGGGATGGCTGGCGTTCCGGGTATCGCCTCGCGCGTGTTCGGCGCCCTCGCACACGACGACATCAGCGTGACGATGATCAGCCAGTCGAGCTCCGAGTCCTCCATCTGCCTCGCCGTGTCGCGTGGCGACGCGGATCGCGCTGAGGTCTCGCTCAAGCGTGCGTTCCGCGACGACCTCACCCACGGCGATGTAGAGGAAGTCGTCGTGCAGCGCGGAGTTGCCCTCGTCGCGGCCGTCGGCCTCGGCATGGCGCACACCCCAGGTGTCGCCGCCCGCGTCTGTGGCGCCCTCGCAAACGATGGCATCAACATCCTCGCCATCGCGCAAGGATCCTCCGAACTGAATGTCTCGCTCGCAGTGACGCATCGAGACGTGGAAGACGCCGTGCGCGCCTTGCACCACGAATTCGGGCTTGATCGGATCGATCCAGGCGAAGCCGGGACGAGGCGACTTGATCTGCTGCTGCTCGGGTTCGGCAGTATCGGACGAGGCTTCGCCGGCCTCCTGCGCCGTCGTCATGATGCGATCCTCGACCGCCTCGGGCTCGACGCACGCATCGTGGCTGTCTGCGATCGCAGCGGCTATCTGCTCGATCCTCTCGGGCTCGCCAACGAACGGCTGCAAGCAGTCAGCGAGGCAAAGCAGGGCGGCGCGTCCATCGCCAGCCTCCCTGGCTGCGTCGCGCACGACGACCCGGTCAGCATGCTCCGCGCCGCGACGGAATACAGGCTCGCGCGGCCTATCCTGATCGACGCATCAGACGCCGACCTCGATACCGAACTGTTCGACGCCGCGTTCGCCAACGGAGTCGACGTCGTGACCGCGAACAAACGGCCCCTCGCGGGGCCGCCGGAGCGTTTTCGTGCGCTCATGAGCGGCGCCAGAGAACACGGCCGCCGCGTCCGCGCGGAGGCGACCGTCGGGGCGGGGCTCCCCGTCGTCGACACGCTCGAGATGCTCATCGCAACGGGCGACGTTCCTCGACGCATCGAGGGCTGTCTCTCCGGGACCCTGGCCTTCGTCATCGCAGAGCTCGAGGCGGGCAAGAAGCTGTCGGAGGCCGTGGCGGACGCGGTACAGCGCGGGTACACCGAGCCCGACCCCGCTATTGATCTCGGCGGCGAGGATGTCGCACGCAAAGCGTTGATCCTCGGCCGCCTGGCGGGCCTGCTGCGGGACGACGCCACCCCGGAAAGGGAACCGTTCATCGCCGACCTGCCCGAGGGAGACCCGGACGCAGTCATCGCAGCACTCCGCGGGCACGACGACGCGATCGCGCAGCGCCTCGCTGATGCGGGCTCACGGGGCGCCGTCCTGCGCTACGTGGCCCGCGTCGAGGATGGTCGTGCAGACGTCGGCCTCCGCGAAGTCCCGGCTTCCTCGAACCTCGGTAACCTGACCGGTACCGACAACATGCTGGTCTTTACCTCGGATCGCTACGACGAGCGGCCGCTCGTCATCACCGGACCTGGCGCCGGAATCGACGTGACGGCGATGGCCGTGCTTGGCGACGTTCTGCGCATCGCCGCCGAGCGCGCGGACACAAGGGGGGGCTCTCGTCCATGACCGAAGCCCCCTCCGTGACGGCCACTGCGCCGGCCACCATCGCCAATCTCGGTCCGGGATTCGACCTGCTGGGGCTGGCCCTGCCGGCTCCGTGCGATCGTGTGACCGCGCGCCTCATGGGTGCATCGGGAGTCCGCATCGCGAGCCAAATCGGCGACGACGGGCGCCTGCCCACCGAGGCCGAACGCAATACAGCGGGGATCGCCGCGATGGCGACGCTCCGTCGCGCTGGCATCGACGTCGGCATCGAACTGGACATCGACAAGGGCATGCCCATCGGATCAGGGCTCGGCAGCTCGGCAGCCAGCGCCGCCGCCGCTGCGTGCGCCGTCAACGCCCTCATCGGATCGCCTCTCCGACGGTCGGAGCTCGTCGCCGCATGCGTTGACGCCGAAGCCGCGGTCTCGGGACGCCACGCCGATAACGTCGCACCGTCGCTGCTCGGCGGGCTGGTCCTGGTCCTGTCGGTCGACCCCCTCGACATCGTGCGTCTCCCTGTCCCCGAAGGCCTCCTCGCCGTCGTCGCGACCCCCGACTTCGAACTCGAGACGCGACGCGCACGCGAGGCCCTCCCCAAGAACGTGCCGTTGACCGACGCCACCTTCAACTCAGGACGCCTCGCCGCGTTTGTCACGGCGTGCTTTTCGAACGACCTCGGGCTGCTGGCGCGCGCGGTAGACGATCGACTCCACGTCCCCGCTCGCGCACCGCTGATCCCCGGATGCGAGGACGTGATGCAGTCAGCCCGGGACGCCGGTGCCCTTGCGAGTTCAATCAGCGGATCGGGCCCGTCCGTATTCGCTTTCTGTCACGGGGCCGAGACATCCACGCGTGTCGCTTCGGCCATGCGCGAAGCGTTCGCCAAGGCCGGTCTGGATTCCCACGCCCATGTCGGTTCCGCCGACTCGCCAGGAGCGCGCACTCGATGAGCGGACCGATCCCCTGGCGGTTGAAGTGTGTCGAGTGCGACACGATGCACCGCGGTGACGAGGTCCGCTACCGCTGCGACTGTTCGGGCACCCTCGATGTCATCACCACGCTTGCAGCGGCCAACCGGAAGCCGTTGCTCGAGACCTTCGACGCCCGGAGATCCTCGTTCATCCCCGCAGATGTGTCTGGCGTATGGCGCTTTCGAGAGATCGTTCTCCCATTGTCACCGGACGAAGTCGTGACGAAGGGTGAGGGCAACACACCGTTGTATGACGCGAGTTCGCTTCAGGACTTCACCGGCGGGGCCAATCTCCGTCTGAAGCACGAAGGCGAGAACCCGACCGGGTCGTTCAAGGACCGAGGCATGACGGTGGGCGTCAGCATGGCCAAGAAGCTGGGCTGTGATCGCGTTGCGTGTGCGTCAACGGGGAACACCTCAGCCTCCATGGCGGCATACGCTGCCCAGGCTGGAATGCGTGCGTTCGTGTTCATCCCCGAGGGCAAGATCGCGTTCGGCAAGCTGTCACAGGCCCTGGCGTACGGCGCCCGCACCATCCAGATCCCAGGTGACTTCGACGCCGCCATGGAGCTCGTCGAACGTGTCTGTGTAGATGAGGGGATCTACCTCCTCAACTCCGTGAACCCCTTTCGCATCGAGGGGCAAAAGGCCATCGCCCTGGAACTGATGCAGGACCTCCGCTGGAGCGCCCCCGACTGGATCGCCCTGCCAGGGGGCAACCTGGGCAACAACACCGCCATCGCGAAGGGCCTGCTGGAGCTGCGCGACCTCGGACTCATCGATCACCTCCCGCGAATAGCGGTCATCCAGGCGGAGGGGGCCAACCCCCTGTACACCGCCTGGCACGACGGGACGGATGTTCAGCCGCTGAAAGCGAACACCCTGGCCACGGCCATCCAGATCGGAGCCCCGGTGTCATGGCGCAAGAGCCTGCGTGGCATCCAGTCTCTGAACGGGGTCGTGGAACAGGTCTCCGACCAGGAAATCCTCGACGCCAAGGCGCGGGTCGATGCCGCCGGTATCGGCGCCGAGCCAGCCTCCTGCGCGACGGTGGCCGGCGTCCGCAAACTCATTCAGGGTGGGGTTATACAGCCGAATGAAAGCGTTTGCGGCATCCTCACCGGACATCTCCTGAAGGACCCGGACACCGTCGTCCGTTTCCATCAGGACCAACTCGAGAGCATCGATCCCGGCGCTGCTGCCAACCCTCCCGTCGCGTCCGACGGGACCCTCGAAGACGTGCGGCGCCTTCTCCGGTGAGGCCGCGACATCGTTGCCTAATTTAGAAATCTTGTTTTATAAGGCGCGCGCTTGCCCGTAGGCTTCTGCACAGAGTCGCTCTGAGCGAGGCCTCGGCCTTGCGACGAGAGGACCAAGGGGAAGGAGCCCTGAAGCAGGGCTGGGGGGTGGGGCGCCGCCTGGCGCGTATTACACTGGGGGGTGGAACGCAGCGCCGGCGGCACTGAGGATAACCTCAACCGATCACCCTCGAGCCATGCTCGGGACCGCGACGCCGCGCCGTTTGGCGCGGCGTCTTTTGTTGCGGCGCCGGTTATGCGAGGAGGAAGTCGAGACGAGCACCTGGCTCGAACTCCTCCGCAGGCTGTCCCCTTCGGAGGATCAGCGCACCCCGATGCCCCTCGAGACGCACCTCGTCTCCGACGACACGCAACCAGGCACCCTCACGGAGACCCACGACCGGCGTGTCGTTCATCTCGTGGTACTCGCGGATGCGATCCTCCCGCGTCTCACCCTTGTGCGTCGAGTCGGGGTCGGCGTCGAGGTAGTGCGGGTTGATCTGAAAGGACACCAGCTGCAACGCATCGAAGCTCGGAGGGTAGACGATAGGCATGTCGTTGGTCGTCATGATCGTCGCGCACGCCATGTTCGACCCTGCGCTGCTGCCCATGTACGGCATGCCGTCGGTGACCCGCGCCCGGATCGCCGGCATGACTCCGGCGCCATACAGGCGGAAGAGGAGTCGGAACGTGTTCCCGCCGCCGATGAACAAGGCCTCCGCCTCGTTCACCGCAGCGATCGGGTCGGCGTGCTCGTGGATCCCCGAAACCGCCAGCTCCATGCGCTCGAGCCGTTGCCGGACAGTCGAGGTGTAGGCGTCGAGATCGTCGAGCGCCCAGGGCACGAAGAGGACGGTGCCTACTTCGGCCATGGTCTCCCTGACCGCGTCCTCGACGTGATCCATGTACCCATGGCCATGCAGGGACGAACTGCTGTTGAGGAGGAGATTGCGCATGACCCGGTATCATACGCACGTGAGCACCGAACGCGGATCTCCTCTCTCCGACCGTTGGGTCCTCGATCCACAAGTGGTCTTCTTGAACCACGGGTCCTTCGGCGCCTGCCCCCACGCGGTCTTGCAGTATCAGTCAGAGTTGCGCACGCGCCTGGAACGCCAGCCCGTCGATTTCTTCGTCCGCCGTTACTACCCGCTGCTCGACGAGGCCCGTCACTCTCTCGCCGACTTTCTCGGCGCCGAAGCAGATGGACTCACCTTCGTTCCCAACGCAACGACAGGGGTCAACTGCGTCCTGCGCTCGATGGACCTGGAGCCCGGTGATGAACTGCTCATCTCGGACCACGCTTACAACGCCTGCCGCAACGCCATCGACTATGTCGCGGAACGAGCAGCAGCCAAGGTCGTCGTGGTCCCGATCCCGTTTCCGGTGACGGGGGATGACGAGATCGTCACCGCAGTCGTGGGCCGGGTCACCGATCGGACGCGGCTGCTGCTGATAGACCACGTCACCAGCGCCACCGGCCTGGTCCTCCCGCTCACGCGTATCGTTAAAGACCTCGCTGCACGCGGCATCGACACGCTGGTCGACGGCGCACACGCTCCCGGCATGCTGCCCCTCGACCTCGACGGCCTCGGGGCCGCCTACTACACCGGAAACTGCCACAAGTGGATCTGCGCCCCCAAGGGGTCGGCGTTCTTGTGGGTGCGCGAGGATCTGCGCCAACGGGTTCGCCCCTCGACCATCAGCCACGGCGCCAACATGCCGGAGACCGATCGGTCGCGCTTCCGCCACGAGTTCGACTGGATCGGGACGACCGACCCGACCGCGTGGCTGTCCGTTCCCGAAGCCCTACGCGTCATGGACGCGATGCTGCCAGGCGGATGGCCTGATGTGATGCGAACGAACCGGGATCTCGCGCTGAAAGCGCGCGCCATGCTCGCCGACCGGCTCGGACTCGAGCTCCCGTGCCCCGATTCGATGATCGGCTCCATCGCCTCTCTGCACCTGACCGAGGGTCCGGCCAACCCGCCGTCACCGCTGTACGAGGACCCGCTGCAAGTCCGGCTGTGGGAGGAGGACCGGATCGAGGTCCCCATCGGGCCTTTTCCGACGCCGCCTCAGCGGCTCCTCCGGAGCTCGGCCCAGCTTTACAACACCATGAGCGACTACGAGATTCTTGCTGAAGCTCTCGCGCGCGAGCTTCAGATCGGCAGTCGACCGTA
>JABSRK010000091.1 GCA_013213915.1 Planctomycetota bacterium | reverse complement strand
TCGAAGGGCTGAAGAAGTGCACCGATCCCGATGCGACGGTTCTGCTCGTCCGGCTGGCGCAGGCGAAGGAGTCTGATGTCCGTGACGCCGCGATCGAGCTGTTGCGCGAGCGGATGTCCGCCGAGGACATCGCTGCCAACCTGACGGCGATGGGTGCGGAGATGGGCGCCGAGATCGCGGCGAAGAACAGAGTCTTCTTGCTCGCGGTCTCCCAGTATCGGCGGGCGGTCGACACCGGGACTCTCTACAACAGCCACGCGCGGCTGCGACTCGCCCGCGCACAGGTCATGGCAGGACGAGATGACGAGGCGCGCAAGACGCTCGAGGACGTCGCGGCGAACTCGGACGTGGCGGCTGACCGGGCGGTCGCGAAGCGCCGCATCGCGCAACTCGGTAGCCCGTTCCCACTCGATCGCGAGACGCTCGTGGTCCAGATCGATTCACGGCGGGTGCTGCTCAAGAGCAGTCTCGCGAAGGGGGTGCCGGTGCTGATCGAGGTCCCCGTGAAGAACGCTTCCGGGCAACACTGGTCCGGCGGGCGGTGGGGCAAGGGCATCAGCTTCCACCTGGCGGTCGAAGACGCGGACGGCAACCTCGTGAAGAGCGCCGACATTCCCAACTACCTCCCGGAGGAAGGCATCAGCGCGGGTGAGGAGAAGACCCTGATGCTCGTGGGCGACGTCCCGCGCGAGGCGGTGAAGGGCGGCCGTTTCGTTCTCATGCTCAAGCAGGAGTGGCTGAATCTGAAGGACAACGGGGTTGTCTATCGCCATCCGACGCCGATCGATCTGTAAAAATTGACGGATCCGTGGCCGTATGGGCCGCATTCGAAGGCGAAGTGGCCGCGTCGCTGAAGGCCGGCGCCCTGCTCAGGGTGCGCTGTGCACTCGGGTCCCCTGAGTGCGTTCCAGACGGGGTATCATCACGCTTGGAGATTGCCCCATGAGATTCCTGATTGTCGTTCTTGTGTGTGCGGTCTGCGTGCCGGTGCTTCCGGGGCAGTCCTGTGCGTCGGTCAATGCCAACCCAGCTCGGACCGACTGGTTCGTCGACGTGGCGGCGACGAATCCGTCGGCGACCGGGACCAAGTCCGACCCGTTCCCGACCATCGGCAGTGCGTTCAGCATCGCCGACGACAATGACCGCGTGTTCGTCGCGCCGGGGATCTACGACCCCGCTGCGGGGGAGACATATCCGTACCAGTGGGGTGCCAACGCCGCCCTTTCCCAGTTGAACATCGAGCTCATCGGGACGGCCGGCGCGGCGAGCACCATCGTCGATGGCGGTGGCACGTTCTCCGGGTTCGGGATCATGCGTTTTCGCCTCCTCGCCGCCGGAGCGAAGGTCCGCGGTTTCACGTTCCGTGGTTACAACGGGACGCTCGGCGCCATACGCCTGGGCAGTATCTCAGCGAATTTCGAGGCGTATGACGTGGAGATCAGCCATTGCGTATTCGAGGGATCCATCGGCTCAGGCGTCGCGACGTTCGGCGCCTCGGCCGGGTTGAAGATCCACGACAACGTCTTCGTCAACAACTTCGACAACGGGATCTGGTGCTCGGATATCACGGCGAACGTCAACCCGTGCGCCGGCGTCGTGAGCGGGGGAGAGGTCTACAACAATACGTTCGTCGGCAATGGTAACGGGATCCGTCTTCAGGGCGGCACGTGGGCCGTCTTCAACAACGTCATCGTCAACAGCAACGTCAACGGCATCTTCGACTTCGGACTGGCCGGATTTCCGGCGGCGACGTCGAATTACACCCTCGGGAACAATTGCGTGTTCGGCAACACCACCGATTACGGCGGCGGACTCGTCGCCGGAGCGAACAGCATCTCCGTCGACCCCATGTTCGTGAATCCGGGGTTGAACGACTTCCACCTGATGCCGGGCTCGCCGTGCATCGACGCCGGGACGAGCCCCCTGCCGTCGTACGTCGCGTCGGACATGGACCATGACCCGCGGCAGCTGGCCGGGTCGTCGGGGGTGCAGGCGCCTGATATGGGTGCTGACGAGGTGAACGACGTGAGCCATGTGGCGACGTCGGCGTCGTTGGGGTTTCCTGTGGTCTCCTACGACGTCATCGGCCCGCCGGGGGACCTGGTGCAGCGCGGCTACAGCCTGGGCCAGGGGAATCTCCTCCTGGCCGAGGGGAACCTGCTCGTCGACCTGGCATCGTTGACCATCATCGATTCTGCGCCGGTGCCCATTCCGGCCTCCGGGACCCTGATCCTCCCGATCTCCCTCGTCGGGCTGCCGCCATCGATCATCGGGACCCCCTTCTACAGCCAGGCCATCGTGTTCGGCGCCTCGGGAGGGCGCCTGACCAACGCCTGGACCACCATCATCTGCCCCTAGGACCGAGTGTCCCCCTGTCCTGGTTGCAAAGCAGTCATATGTCTGCTTTGGCGCCAGGTCCTCCGAGGACGCGTGATGGCTTACACCCCGCCCGGGTTCGCTTCGCGGGAGAGTCCGGGCCTATCCGTCGTAGGCGCTGTGTGGGACGACGTCCTGCCAGTCATCCTTCATGAGCGGCGCGCGCGCCACGGCGGCGAGGCCGCGGCGGATGGCGTCCTTGCTCGTCCCGTTGGTCTCGCGGAGGCCGAGGGTCCAGAGCTTCTGATCGAACTCCTCGGGGAACCGGGTTTTTCCGTCCCAGGCCACGAGGCCGATCCACTCGCCTTCGACGAAGTCGACGAGCTCGGTGAGGGTCAGGTTGGTGACGTCACGCAGGTCGGTTCCGCGCAGGTCCGTCCCACGGAGATCGACGAACTTGAGGTCGACGCCTCGTAGGTCGGCGCGGCGTAGGTCGGCTCCCACGAGATCGTGGCCAGCCTCAACCAACTCCGTCAACGCTGGCCCGCGGAGGTCTTTGTTTCTGAGGTCCATGGCGGGGGGGCTCTCTGGATGAAGGCACAGTGCGGATGGGACCTAGGGGTCCTCGGGAAACCTACCCCCCGCGTTCGCGCCGGGTCGGGCAACCCTGAATTCTGAGCCTGAACCTGCGTGGCTGGGTACCTTTTGCCGGTGAATTCGCGCCCGTCGTGTCCCGCCGAGGTGAGGGAGCGTGGCCTGAATCGGGTACGGTGCGGCCATGTGTCACAAGATCCTCATGCTGGTGTGCTTGAGCGCCGTGCTCCCGGTACAGGGGCAGTCGGACGGGTTTTCCGAGGCCGGCACCGCCCTCGATGTGGTCGTCGCAGCTACGAGCCGGTTCCAGCCGTTCATCGAGCGGTACCGGACGGATCGCGCGAACCTCGATCGATCGACCGTGCGGTTCTCCATGGAGCGTTACGGGCGATTGAAGCGCTTCGAAGCTCGGTGGCTCGAAGCGCTGAACGGGATGTGGTCCGACGGGTTGACCGTCGAGGAACGGGTGGACTGGCATCTGTTCGCGGAGCGCATCCGGTGGCGCCTCGCCGAGCTGGATCATGATCGCGCGCGGGACGCGGCGTGCGCGCCCTTGCTCCGGTTCAAGGAGGGGGTTGTCCTTCTCGCTCTCGAGCGACGGTCCATGAAGGAGGCAGACGGGAAGGCGACGGCCGAACGTCTCGAGGCCATCGCCGATGCGGCGCGGCCCGTGAAGGGGGACGTTGATCCCAAGCTGGCGTGGCGCGCGGCCGAGCAGGCCGGTGCGCTCAGGCGCATGCTCGATACGTGGCACCGCTTTCACGACGGGTATGACCCGGCCCTGTCCTGGTGGACCAGGAAGCCGTACGAGCGTGCGACCAAGGCCATTGCCGCGCACACGAATTGGCTACGCGAACGGGGGGGACTGCGCGGCGCCGCCAGCGACGCCATCATCGGCGAGCCGTGCGGCGAGGCCGCCCTGCTCTCTGCCTTGAAGCGCGAGATGATCCCGTACACCCCGGCGGAGTTGATCGCCATCGCCGAGAAGGAGATGTCCTGGTGCGAGGCCGAGATGGACAAGGCGACTCAGGCCCTCGGATTCGACGACTGGCGAAAGGCCCAGGACCACGTGAAGAACTTGCACGTGGCGCCGGGGAAGCAGCCGGCGCTCATCAGGGACCTCGCCCATGAAGCCGTCCAGTTCCTGGAGGACAGGAACCTGGTCACGATCCCCAACCTGTGCAAGGAGACATGGCGGATGGGAATGATGTCGCCGGATCGCCAGAAGGTGAACCCGTACTTCACGGGCGGGGAGGTGATCAGCGTTTCGTTCCCGACGGACACCATGGAGCACACCGACAAGCTCATGAGCCTGCGCGGCAACAACCGGCACTTCAGCCGCGCCACGGTCCACCACGAGCTGATCCCCGGACATCACCTGCAGATGTTCATGACCTCGCGCCATCGCACCTGGAGGCGTCCGTTCGGGACACCGTTCTGGCTCGAGGGTTGGGCGCTCTACTGGGAAATGCGCCTGTGGGACCTCGGCTTTCCACGGGGAGCGGAGGACCGGATCGGCATGTTGTTCTGGCGCAAGCATCGCTGCGCGCGGATCATCTTCTCCCTCGGGTTCCATCTGGGGAAGTTGACGTCGCAGCAGTGCGTCGATCTGCTGGTGAGTCGCGTCGGGCACGAACGACGCAACGCCGAGGCCGAGGTGCGCCGGTCGGTCCGCGGGAACTACCCGCCGCTCTACCAGGCCGCCTACATGCTCGGTGGCCTGCAGCTGCGCGCCCTCCACGCCGAACTCGTGGCGAGCGGCAAGATGACCGAGCGGTCTTTCCACGACGCCGTGTTGCACCAGGGGTCGATCCCCATCGAGATGCTGCGGGCGGCCCTCTCGAATACGAAGCTGCCGCGCGAGCACGAGACGTCGTGGCGGTTCTACGACAACTGAGCGACCCCGCCGGCGCTACTCCACCTTGACGTCATGGCGGCCGAGGATGCGGCCGAGGTGGACGACCTCGAGCTGCTTGGGCTGCCCGTTACATGGGACCTCGGTGGTGTTCTGGCCCGGATCGAGCCAGACGCGGGAGGTCGCCTTCTTGCCGTTCACGGTCCAGGCGAGGTCGAGGGGGACGTGGAATTCACCCTTCACCTCGACGTCGATCTGCACAGCGTTGCCCGTGACCTTGACCGTGCCGAGGACCTGAGGCGTTCCGCTTCCGTAGAACCACTCCTTGAAGAACTGGCCCCACTTGCGGTTCGTGTTGCCCTCCAGGACCTCCTGGAAGTCTTCCGTGGTCGCGTTGCCGTAGCGGTGCTTGATGTTGAAGTCGCGCAGCGACTTCCACCAGGCGTCGTCGTCGTTGACGTAATGGCGGAGCGTGTTGAGGACGCGCGATCCCTTGGAGTAGATGACGCCGCCGTAGGCCTGTCTGGAGGTCGGATGGTCACCCCGATAGAGGCGCCCGCGGCCGCTGCGGCCCGAACCGAAGTACCGGTCCGCGGCCTCCCGGCCCTGGGTGAACTCGACGTAGACGCCCTCCGCGTAGGTGCCGAAGCCCTCGTGGATCCAGAAGTGCCCCCAGTGCTCTGCGGAGACGGCGTTGCCCCACCATTCGTGGGCGACCTCGTGGACGAGGATGTAATCGAACCAGCGGTTGCGGCTGCCGTAGCGGTCTCTGGCGCCGGTCTTCTTGCACCACGCGGGGTAGCTCGATCCGTATGCCACGGCCGTGGAGTGCTCCATACCCCAGAGCGGCGCCTCGACGAGGGCGAACTTGGCGTCCGGGAACGGCCAGGGTCCGAAGCGCTCCGAGTAGATCTTCAGCAGCTCGGGCACCTGCTTGAACTGAACGTCGGCCTTCTTGCGGTTCTCCGGGAGGACGTAGTAAATGAACGGGATCTTCTTCTTGCTGCCGGGGAGGTCGAGCTTCTGTTCGACGACGTCGTACTTGCCCACGTTCAGGGTGACGGCGTACGTCTCGCAGGGATAGGGGTGACGCCAGCGAAACGTCTCCCTGCGGCCCTTCTTCTCGCGCTTCTGCAGGGCGCCGTTGGACACCGCATACAGGCCCCGCGGGACGGTGGCGTTGACGTACAACGTCGCGAACTTGTCGTTGGCGTGGTACCAGTTCGACTTGCACGGCCACCAGTTGTGCGCGCCCGGGCCCTGGCACGTGGTGCCGACCCACGGGCTGCCGTCCTCGGACTTGGACCAGACGACGCCGCGGGTGCCGCCGCTTCGGCCACGGCGGCCGCGGCCGCGATTGCCAGACGGTTTCGAGCGGTAGCGTACGGCGACGCGGACGAAGTCGTCCTTCGCGATCTTCTTGCCGAGGGTGATCATCAGCGCATCGCCGTCGCGGGTGAACTTCAACTCCTTGCCCTTGAGCTTGCGGGTTCCGTCGAGCGCTCCGTCGAGCAGGATGACCTTGTTCACCTCAAGGGCCGCCGCCGCGTCGAGGTGCAGCTTCTCCAGTCCATCGGAGAGCACCTTGGCCTCGACGGCCGACCACCCGTCCAGGGTCTTGGTATCCGGGATGACCTCGAGATCGAGGCGGTACGTGACGACGTCGTAGTGGGTGCGCAGGTCCGTCTGAGCGGACGCGGCGGCTGCGAGGAGGAGCAGGGCAACGAGGTAGCGCATGACTCGGACTCCGAATGGGGGACCGCAGACTGTACACCCGGAGAGCATATGGCGGCGTGGCCCGTCGGCTTCTCAGAAGAGGGCGATCGCCAGTCCGGGACGCGATGCCGCCTCCGTCGCAATGGGTTACGCCGTCACAGACGAGAATCAGCCCGCGCCCTGCGTCAATGGCGAGGGAGTCCTGGTTGTCGGACTTCAGCGATCCGCGCAGACTGAAGCAGGCCGTATCCATGAGTTGGCCACGCGACCAATCCAAGCTTGTGTCCGAAGGGAGAGCGCCGTGTCCGGTGTCGTGAACCTGAGAACCACGCTCGAGCAGATTCCCGAACCCTGGGTCCCCGCCATCGTCGGCGAGCTGAACGGACAATACGTGAAGCTCGGCAAGGCGCGAGACAGTTACGTCTGGCATCATCACGAACTCGAGGACGAGTTGTTCCTCATCGTGCAGGGCGAGCTTCATATCCACCTGAAGGACGAGGCTGGTGCGGAGAGCGTCGTGACCGTCGGCGAGGGCGAGTTCTACATCGTCCCGCGCGGCGTCGAGCACAAGCCGGTTGCGCGGGACGGGGAGGCCCACTTCCTCTTGTTCGAACCCAAGTCCACGCGCAACACGGGCAACGTGGACCACGCGTACACGATCGAGCCGGGCGACCTGGAATGTCTCTGACGCGGCTGTCCCGTGCCCCTTCCGGTGAGTGAAAGAGCGTGATCTGGAGCCGTATCGATCGTGTCCTGTGGGTTCTGTGCGCGCTGACGTGGATAGCTCCGGCGCAGGGGATTCACGGGACCACGAAGGCCGACGGCTATCGGGGGGTCTGGTACTCGAATCAACCGTCGAAGGACACGTACGTCTACAAGTACTCGGGCGGGTTCGCGACGTATCCTCAACAGCACGTCCCGATTGCCGTGTATGCGCCCGAGGTGAAGCGCACGTTCTTCGTGTACGGGGGGACGTCTGCTGACGGCAAGGGCCTGCTGCACATGGTCTCGTACTACGACCATGGCACGGGGACGGTGCCGCGTCCGACCATCCTGATGGACAAGAAGACCGGTGATGCACATGACAACCCGACGCTGTCCATCGACGGGGAGGGGTACCTGTGGGTGTTCTCCAACGCGCACGGCACGGCGCGGAGAGCGTACGTCCATCGCAGCAGCAAGCCCTGGTCCATAGACGACGGTTTCGAGCGCATCACCGAGACCAACTTCTCGTACGGTCAGCCGTGGTGGGTCGACGGCCACGGTTTCTGCTTTCTCCACACCCGGTACGAAAACGGCCGTCGGTTCCTCTGGACCTGGCGAAGTCCGGATGGACGTACGTGGGCGACCCCGCAGCGACTCGCGAAGATGGAGCGCGGCCACTACCAGGTCAGCGCGCTTCGCGAGGACGGGGTCATTGGCACGGCGTTCAATGTGCACCCGGAGAAGGGGGGGCTCAACGCGCGAACCGACCTCTACTGGGCACAGTCTCCCGACGGCGGGCAGACCTGGATGACGGTGAGCGGCGAGGCGCTGGAACTCCCACTCGGAGAACGCGGCGCGACCGCCCGCGTCCGGGAGACGCAGGGAGAGTTGGTCTATCTCAAGGACATCGGCTTCGACGGCGGCGGCCGTCCGGTGATCCTGTACCTGTTGAGCCGAGGGTTCGAATCCGGACCGAAGCATGGCCTGCGTCGATGGGTCACGTCGCACTGGACAGGTGAGCGCTGGCGGACACGGCAGGTCACGACGTCAGACCACAACTACGATTTCGGGTCGCTGTATGTGGAAGGCGACGCCTGGATGATCATCGCGCCCTTCGGCAAGGGGCCGCACCCGTGGACCACGGGTGGCGAGATGGAGCTCTGGACGACCACTGCATCGGGGGAGACGTGGGCGCGGGCGAAGCGGCTCACCAAGAACAGCGTGGCGAACCACACATACGCGCGGCGTCCACACCGGGCTCACGCGGGGTTCTGGGCCCTGTGGGCCGACGGACACACGTTGAAACGGTCGGGGAGCCGCCTCTACTTTTGTGACCGCGCGGGTGTCGTTCGCCGGCTTCCGGCTCGCATGAAGACGGCTGTCTCCGTGCCCGAACGTTTGTAGCCGCGTACGCGACGGGTCAGTTGACCGACCCGCGGCGCAGGAACGTGTTGACGACGATCGCGCGCACCAGATTTGCGTAGTAGCGGAGCTTCTCCCGCGAGCTCCAGTAGCCCTCGGCGCCGTGGGTGAACCCGTGGATGATGCCGGTGCGCAGTGAGACCACGCCGTCATTCCCGGAGTAGTACGTGCGTCCCTTGCCGATGAGCTCCGCCACATGGGCGTCGCTGCTTCCGGTCACCGCCACCGGGAGCCGCTGGTCTCGGAGGCGTTGGACCGCGGCCAGGTTGTACCGGGTGCCCCGTCCGGGCACGGCGTTGGTGCACTCGACAGCGTCGAAGGGCAACGTCTCGATCAGCTCGCGACACCCGAGCTTCATCCCCAGCACCAGTTCGATCCAACGTGGAACGAACGGGTGGTGCGCGACCGCGAGGCCGCCCGCTTCATGGATGAGCTGGATTGTCTCCGCGGCGCTACGGCCTTTCGGAATGGGCTGCGTCACGTAGAGAGCACCGATGTGTCCGTCACGGCTGGAGACTTCCACGCCAGGGATCACGGCGAGGGGCAGCCGACGTTCGTGGACCCGTCGACGGGCCTCGAGCGCTCCGCCGATCTCGTCGTGGTCGGTCACCGCGATGGCGTCCAGCCCCGCCTTGATCGCGTGTTCGAGGACCTTGTCCAGGTCGTCCCCGTCCGAGTAGTGGGTGTGGAGGTGGAGGTCCGCCGAGTTCTGGAGGACGATGCGGCTCTTGCCGCGGAGCCCCGCCATGCGGAGCGCCGGGAGATAGCGCCGCTCGTACGTGGTGGGCTTCCACAAGGGCAACCCTTGGACGCGCTGATGATCTGCTTCGGCCCCGTCCAGGTAGGGCTGCAGGGCCGCCATGTCGCGGCGGTATTGAGCCGGATCGGGCCTGGCGAGGGGAGGGAACCGCACCTCGTCCATCCCGGTCTCCCGGGTCCGCCGCTTCGTTCGCGTCTTCTGTTTGACTGCCATCCCGTATCCCTTGTCGGCTCGAGCGGGCGTCAAAGACGACCAGTAGGGCGACTCGCATCCGTCAAAAGGTGACGCGGGTTGCTTCTTTTTGCGCCCCGCTTACGGTGCAGGGGAAGGACACACAGTCATGCCGTCGAAGATCTCCTGGTATTACCACCGCAAGGGCTGAACGAGCTGCGGCCGCGCCGACGACTATCTCGATCGGCACGGCGTCACCACCGGGACGGTGGTGAACGCAGCGAAGGACCGGATGGGCCCGGACGAGGCCCTCGACCTCATCCGTGAGAGCGGCAAGTTGGTCGTGGCCAAGGGCAAGAAGGTCGTCACCCTGAATCTGAAGAAGGACGCCCCTGCCGACGACCACATCCTCGGGCTCGTCATAGGCCCTTCGGGCTGGCTCCGCGCTCCCACCTGGAGACGGGGGAAGACCGTGGTGGTGGGCTTCAACGAGGAAGCCTACGACGGCATCCTCGGGGGATAGGACGGAGACCGTGTTCCGCCGCTTCTCTCAGCGGGCCGGGGCGCATCTCCCGACAAAGTGACACGGGCGGCATGACCATGAGGCCATGCCGCCCGCCGCACCGCAAGGTGGTCGAACTCACCGCGCTCAACGCGCTCGCGCCATGTCGCTGCGTCGATCGCGTTGGCCAGCATGCCGACCGCGTTCCCGAGGGCACCACCCAAGCGAGGGGTGGAGAGCACGGGTTCGAACTCCTCTATGTCGAGGACCTGACGAACTCGTGGCTACAGTCCGATCCAGAGGTAGTTGTTCAGCCCGCTGGGCACGAAGTCGATGCGGTTCAGGGTGCCGGGCAGCAGCGAGCCCGGCAGACCAGCGGCCGTCGGGGCGGAATAGAAGTCGTAGAGCATGCTTGCCGCGTTGAGGGGTCCCCCAGAGAGACCGCCACCGAACGTCGTGGGGCCGTCATCGGTTGCGCCGCCAGAGCCGCCGGGGCTCATCCCGAGGAATGCGTCGTCCCCGCCGATGGCAACCCCCGGCTGGGGCCCGATTCCCGTGAGGCCGTCCAGTGTGACGACGCCGCTCGGATCGAACTCGATGGCGAACGAGTTGAGAGGCGTCGGCGTGGCGAAGTACGGCACGCCACTCCAGTCGATGCGGTATCCGTTCGTCGCGGTGTTGGTCACCGTCACGCTGCCTGCGATGTTGGGCGAGAGGTCGGTCCAGTAGCCGACGAACTCGAACTGGCTCACCGCTTCGGCCGTCGTCGCCGTGAAGTCGGTTCCGGGTGATGCCGAGAACGTCACGCGGCCGTTGGGCGAGATATGCATCTGGGTGTAGCTGGTGCCGTAGAAAGTGATGGAGCCGGTGCCCGAGCAGAGCCCCGTGTTGTTGGTCAGGCTGACCTGGATCGGCGTATCGTCGGCCGTCGGGCCGGCAACGCCAGGGCCGCCGATGGTGACGTCGAGCTGCGAGGCCTGGGACAGCGCGTAGCCGTTGGCGTTGGAGGGATCGATGGCGAGCTGCTGGGCCGAGCCGACGAATGGGCCGCCGGTCGGGACCGGGAAGCTGAACGCGCCCGGATGGGGTACCAGGTTGAGGAGGCCCCCGAAGTTCGGCACACCGCCGTTG
>JABSRK010000090.1 GCA_013213915.1 Planctomycetota bacterium | reverse complement strand
CACGGCCGCGGCGAAGATGAAGTCATATTCCCGGTCCCTGGCGACGTCGGGCAGACCCGTGCCGTCACCCTCGAAGAAGCGGACCTCCCCGAGCCCGGCGCAGCGCGTACGCGCCTCATCGAGGCTCGAAGGGGCGATATCCACACCCGTGTAGCTCGCGACCCGCGGCGCCAGCGCCGGGACCAGCCGCCCGACGCCGCAGCCGACCTCGCACACGTGCGCCCGCCGCAGCCATCCCGTCCCCATGTCCGTCAGGATGAGATCGACGTCTCGGACCGCGCGAGAGCGCCACGCTTCAGGATCGTCCCACCCGGGATGGGACGCGATGTAGAGATCCCGCAGGGGTGAACGCCCCCGCCGATCCCACTCCCGCTTGAGTCGCCCCGCCTCGTCCATGATTCCCTACCTTACGCCGCCCTCAGCGTTGACGCCGTCCGGTGTGTCGTGCAGGCTCACACCGGAGGTCTCCACCAGTCACTGGGGACTCCACCATCCACCGATCAACCACTGGAGTGTCCTCATGCTCAGGCTGTGCCCCCTCTTCCTCGTCGCCATCATCCTGGCTCCCGCAGCCAGCGCTCAGTTCCAGAATCAAATCACCACGTCCTACGCCGCCGGGAACGGATGCTACGGCAACCTGTTCGACGTGGGGGCGACCAACGACCTCTCGGTCTGTTCGTTCGACATCCACCTGGACGCGGGCACCCCTGCTTCCACCATCAACGTCTGGGCGGTGACGGGTGGGGGATCATGGCTGACCAACCAGGGCAGCGCGGCCAACTGGACGCTACTCGCGACGACAACCGTCACAGGTGCGGGGATCGGCGTTCCGACGCCGCTGAGCCTGAACCTCGGCTACCCGATTCCAGCAGGAACCGTCCAGGGCTTCGTCATCGAGAAGACCGTCGGCGCCGCTCCCATCATTCGATACAGCAACGGAACGGCATACGGAAGCATCGAAGCGACCAACGCCGACGTCACCATCTACGGCGGTGGCGGCATCTGTGCACCAGGTGGATTCACTGCGAACACCACACGCAACTGGAACGGAACCATGCACTACGAACTCGGCCTCAATCCGAGTTGCGGCGTGACGAGTGCGCCTCCCTGGCAGGTCAACAGCACGATCTCCTCGCTGGATCTCAACGGTGTGGCGGGTTCCACGTTCCAAGGTGCCGAGACTACCGTTTGCAGCGGTGGAACGACCATTCTGAACTCGAACTCGACCGCGGGCACCCCGACCGACATCGCGGTCGTCTTCGCACCCCACGGTCCCACGATGGCGCTCAGCAGTTTCAACAACACCGTCAACATCGACGTGCTCCACCCGACCATGTTCAACTTCAACGGCGGCGCGGCGACCTTCGCGGGCCTCCTCAACCTGCAACCGCACCCGGGCACGTTCAGCTTCGCGGTTCCGACCGGCAGCCCGTTCGTCGGCTCGGCCCAGCAGCTCGCCGTCGATCCCTCCAACGCCGACGGCTACGCGCTCTCCCAGGCCTCGCAGCTCACCGTCACGGTAGGCGGCACACTCACCTTCGCCCACGCTGACGACGGCTTCGTTCAGGCCTTCATCAACGCCCCGCCTCTGTGTGGCACCTCCGTCGACTTCTACGGGACTTCCTATACGGACATCTTCTCGAACTCGAACGGCTGGGCGAGTTTCGTCGCCGGGAACGCGGACTTCACCGCGTCGTTGGTCGAGTGGCAGACCTTCGAGCCGCGCTTCGGCTTCGCGGCCGACCTGGAGCCCAACAACTTCGGCACCGTCACCCTCACCAACCTGGGACCGGCCCTCTCGGGTAGCACCGGCGCGACCAACCTGGTCATGTCCTACGCGGGCGTGACCGAGTGGGGCACGGGCGGTTTGGGTGTCACCAGCTACGACATCGTCTTGAACGGCGCTAACGGCCACGAGATCGCGAACTTCACGACCGACGGCACCTGGGGTGTCACCCCAACGGTTGCCGGCATGAGCCTCGGCGCCGGCGGCACGCACCCTGCCCAGGTGAGCTTCGATGCGCTGTTTGGCGCCGGCCTTCAGGCCAACGTGGCCGCGACCGACTCGGTCCTCGACGCGAACCCGGGCGGCATGCTGGCCAACGCGACCGGCTGGAGCAACATCGTGTTCCCGCTCCTCGACGGCTCGGCCTACCTCGTTCTGTAGTACGACACGGGGTTAGGGCCTCTCCGGCCTGGTCGTGGACACGCAACGACGCATCCACGGTCAGGCCGACTCACTGGATCGTGACGCTGAGGACGTTGGGGTCATTACACTCTAAGGCCTCAGGGTGCTGCGAATACACGCGACTTATGGCGACGGTCGTGCGCTAGGTTCCGGGTACGTCCGCTGACCACGGACGACGCCAGGCGAGGTGGAAGACCAGCCCCGCTCCAACGGCTGCCGCCCCCCCATGCGAGCCGGTCGAGGGAGGTCTCGGAGAGCAACCAGCCGCACACGCCAACTGCGGTGAGGGGGATTACCGGACCGAAGGGCGGACGTCCGCTAAATCGCTGGTAGGAACCGACCTCCCGAGGGGCACCCCGGGGGGGCGGTTGAGCCGTGTGGAGTCAGCACGTCTCAAGCATCGGCCCCTTCTTGGTTTCCGACGAATCACCCCTCAAGGAGGGCCCGGGCGCACGTCGATCTTGAGCCTGTGGGGACACCAAGCCATCCGATTTTCTGCCGATTGCGGTGAGGCCCCAGGAGTGAACGCATGCTAGCCAGGACGAGGAGCATGGTCGGTCTCGATATCGGGACCAGTTCCGTGAAGGCCGTCGAGTTGACCCGACGGGGGAAAGACGTCGAGGTTACGGGATTCGGTCAAGTCGAACTGGCCGCGAATACGTCGGAAGAGCGTGCCAGCGCAGTGCGGGAGCTCCTGGCGGAGGGCAACTTCAAGACACGCCGGGTCGTCACCAGCATCAGCGGGAAGATGGTCATCATCCGCTACCTGTCCATGGTGCGAATGAGCGACGAAGAGCTGAAGAACGCCATCACGTTCGAAGCCGAGAAGTACGTGCCGTTCCCCCTCGACGAATGTGTGCTGGATTGTCAGCGCATCGATTCTCCCGAGGGATCGACCACCGGCAACATGACGGTGTTGCTGGTCGCGGCGAAGCGTTCTCAGGTCGAGGAGCATCTGTCGACCGTCGACGCGGCCGGGCTGGTACCGGAGGTCATAGATGTGGACGCGTTCGCGCTGTCCAACGCGCACACCCTGTGCGCTGCCATGGATGAGGGCATGGACGGGACCGCCACCATCGCGTTCGTGGACGTCGGCCATACCAAGACAAGCGTGAACGTCGTCTCCGGTGGGAACTCGCTCTTCACTCGCGAGATCGGCATCGGGGGGTGTGACTTCACGGATTCGATTTCGAAGCGCCTGAGCGTCGGGTTGCGAGAGGCGGAAGAGCTCAAGCGAGACCCAGGCGACGGCGGGGACACCGTGCGCGACGCGATCTTCCCGACCATCGATGACATCGGCAACGAGGTACAGCTGTCATTCGATTACTTCGAGAACCAGTTCGACAAGGAGATCGGATCGATCTTCCTGTCGGGTGGGGGAGTGAAGGTCGGGTCCTTCCAGGAGTCCTTCGAGCGCATCTTTGAGAAGCCCACGAAGATCTTCAACCCGTTCGATCACATCCAGGTCAGCGCTGCCATCGATCCGGACCTTCTTTCTTGCAACGCATCACAACTCGTCGTGGCGACCGGCCTCGCGGCCCGTCTCGCCAAGGCGAACTGACCCCCGGAGGAGAGACCCATGCAGATCCGGATCAACCTTCTCCCGCCCGAGTATCGCAAGAAGGAGATGACTCCGCTGGTGACGCTGTTGCCCGCGCTGGTCGCCTTCACTCTCGTCCTTGGCGGTGGTGCGTTCTGGGCGTGGAATCACTTCGGAGCCCTCGCTCGAGTCCGGTCGGAGAACGAGCAGTTGCAGCAAGGCTGGGCTACGCGCAAGGCGCCGCTCGAGTATCTGGGCAACCTCCGTTCCGAGGAGAGCGACTACGCAGCGCGCTCGAAGACGATCGCGGAGATCGCGACGTCGCGTGTGCCATGGACGCTCAAGTTGAATCAATTCTGTGACCTCGTCGCGGATGATGACGGTGGTGACCGGTATCTCGTGTGGCTGAGTGATTTCCAGGTCAAGAAGCCGCAAGGCAACGCCCGGCGTACGAAGACCAAGGTCGGCGAGTCCATCGCCATCGAGGGGCTTTGCTTCTCGGACGAGCACCCGTTGAACCGGTTCAACCAGTTTCACGAAGCGTTGCAGCAGCACGCGTTTTTCGCGGACTGCACCGACATCAACAACCCGGCGGGCCAAGCTGTCCTGATGGAAGACGAACTGCTCCCGAGCCGCGCCTGGACGATCAAGCTCGACATGCAGATGAAGGCGCGTGAGCCGAAGCGGAAAGGCAGCGGGCTGCAGGCCGATGCGAAGTCCAAGTAGGGAGAGGAGGGCTACGTCATGACGTTGAAGAACGGCAACACCCGCTTCGCCTTGATCTGTGCCGGGACGGCCGTGCTCGGGCTCGGTGGGTTCGGCCACTTCACGTGGACCGACATGGACCGCATGGAGGACCTCGACCAGTCAACCAAGATGCTCGAAGGGAAGATCCGCACTGCGGACAGGGAAATCCGGACGATCCCCGGGCTGGAGGACAAGGTCCTGATCCTGCGTGAGCAGGTCAAGGAGTACGTGACGATTCTCCCCGATGACGCCGAGATCCACGCATTCGTCAACCAGTTGACTCGCTTCGAAACAGAATCCGGCGTGGTCGTCACCAAGCTCGACGACACACAGGCGCGGCAGCGACGCAGTGCCCGTCGGCCGAGCTCGAGCGCGTTCGAGAGCATCACCTACAAGCTCACCCTGCGCGGCACGACGCAGCAGCTGCTGACGTTCATGGACCTCCTCGAGAACGACTACGACCGGTTCGTGCGCATCCCTACGTTCAAGGTCCAGGCGTTCGACGATCGCCGGTCCGGGCCCCAGGTAGCTGACGAGGTCAGCCGCCAGCACAGCATCGACCTGGAACTCGAGACGTACGTCTACAACCCGAAGAAGCGTGGGCGCGGTCATGTGACGATCCCGAACGAGCTGAGAAAGCTCGAGCGCCTCCGTGACGATGGCAAGCTCGAGGTCTTCGCGTCGGACGTGGCGCTCGTGCGTCACGAGATCGAAGCAAGCCCGAATCGCCGCGACCCGTTTGTCGATCCACGCGCCCTGACCAGCCAGATTGACGAAGAAGAGCGACGTGCTCAGCGAGACGAGTTGGATGACTTGAAGAGTCGTTTCCAGGTCCTTCGCAAGGCCCTCGCATTAGAGGAAAAAGAGACGAATCTCGTCAAGCGCATGCAGGTGGCGGACAAGAACAACGAGTTCCTGTCCACGCTCGCTGCCGACGTGAATGGAAGGGTCGACGAGCAGTTCTTCACGGTCTTAGAACTCGCCAAGGAATTCGAAACGGTCGTGCTCGGCCCGGTTGGTCAACTCCAGGCGGAGCGCGGCGGCATCGACGCCGCGGCGGTCCTGTCCGTGCGCGACATCGAGCAGCGAGTCGCCGACATGGAGAAGGCGGCCAGGTCACGGGAGTGGGGGCAGGTGATCACCCTCCACGACGAGATCAAGCAACTGCGCGCCCGGTTCACGGCTCCGGCCTCGCTACGCCCGGTGTCTGCGAGGGCCGAGGAGTTGTTCCTGCTGGCTTCCGCACATCGGGCATTTGACGCGTTGGAGCTCGTGTTCGGCGGCTCCGTCCACTATCGGGATGATCCGGGGAAAGCGGTGGTCATCATCAGCGGTCCGAGCCTCGGTCCGAATTCCCTGAGCTTCGGCCCAGGCGAGGTCGTGTGCGACGGGCTCTCGATCACCAGGATCACGAGCACCGAGGTGGTGTTCGACTACAGCGGCTACGAGATCTCTCGCCGTCACGGCACAGACAGGTAGCCCAGCAGACAAGGCGACGCGCACCGTTCTCGCGGCGCGGGTCGGCATGAAGTTAGAGGAAGCTCGTGAGAGGGAAGCGGGCTGTTGGAACTCGATAATAAGGCGACGTCTCGTGACGGGGCGTATCCACCCAAGGAGATGACTGATGATGGCTCCCTTTCGGGAATCGCGCCCAAGAGGTGCCGCCGCCCTGGCGGTGCTCGCGATGATGTTTGCGGTTGATCCGCTACTGGCGCAGCAACCCGTCTACGGCAGCAACCAGCAAGACCGCGGCGACACGCGGGTCACGCTCGAGGTCAAGGACCAGCCGATAGAGGACGTGATCAAGCACATCGCCGAGGCCTCTGGGATCAACATCATCCTCGGCCAAGGAATCGATGAGAAGGTGACCCTCACTCTCAAGCAGGTCCCCTGGCGTGTCGCGCTCGACATCGTGGCCGAGAAGGCCGGCTGCAGCCTGGTCCAGAAGGCCGCGAACGTCATCCAGGTGGTGCAACCGCAGCCGGTGACGTTCAACTTCACGGGCGCAGACATCAAGGTGGTGATCGATGCGATTGCCAAGGTGTCCGGCGCCAGCATTGTGGTGGCCCCGCAAGTCGAGGGCTCGGTGTATCTCCGCGTGACCAACGTGCCGTGGCGCGCAGCGCTGGATACGGTGGTCAAGACCCTGGGCTACGTCATGGTCGAGGACGGGTACAACATCTACCGCGTCGTTCACCCCTCGAGCCTCGAGCAGCAGTTGGTTACCCGCGTGTTTCCGGTGAAGTACCTGCGTCCTCCGCCCCGTTACACGCCGAGGATCGACACGGTCTACGCCGACTCCCTGGAGAACCAACAGCAGCAGCAGCAGCAGGGGGGCGCCAGTCAGGAAGACCCGGGTCGCAATTTCACCCTCGTCCGCGCGCTTCGCGGGGCGCTGTCGCCGAACGGGAAACTCGATTACTTCGAGCGGAACAACACCCTCGTCGTCAAGGACACGTCCCCCGTCGTGAACGAGATCGAGCGCATGCTCGCCGAGATCGACGTGGAGCCCGCACAGGTGTTCATTGACGTGAAGTTCGTCACAACCAGCAACACCGATGCTCTGTCTTATGGATTCGACCCGGGCGAGAACGGCCTCCGCATCGGGATGAGCTTCGGGTCCATCCCGACCCGGCTGCCGTTCAACCTGGGCGGTGGTGGATGGAACAACGAGATCATCGCGGGTGACCCGGCGCAGACGCCCGGTCTCACCCAGGAAGAACTCAAGCAGGCGATCAATTACGGGACGCTCGATTTTACGGGCGCGACGTTCACGCTCAACTTGCTGGAGCAAGACGACACCACGCGCATCGTGCAGGCGCCGCGTCTCCTCGCACTGGACAATCAGGAGGCGACGATTTTTGTCGGCCAGACGATCCGGTTCGCCGAGACCGAGGCGCAGTCCAACCAGAGCGGTGGCCTGACATTCTCGATTCGCGAGGCCGCGAACTCGCCGGTGCAGACGGGCTTTCAGCTCTACATGGTTCCGCACGTCGTGCCGGGTACAGACAAGGTCATCCTGAACGTCATCCCCGAGGCCGAGCAGCTCACCGGCCGCGGCACGGATCCGAACCTGCCGGGCTTCAACATCTTCCGTTCCGGTCAGGGGACCGAGAACGAGGTCCAGATCGCGCTCCCCGAGATCTCGTCGCAGACCCTGGTCACGACCCTCATGCTCGAGAGCGGCCAGACGGCCGTTATCGGCGGTCTCATTACCGAGAGTGAGAGCGAGATCGAGCGTAAGCTGCCGTTCCTGGGCGATATCCCGCTGCTCGGGTTCTTCTTCAAGAGCGTCAGCAAGAGCAAGCGCAGCCAGAGCCTGCTCATCTTCATCACCCCGCGAATCGTCCGTGATTCGGGCTCATTCGCGAAGTTCCATCAGGTCGAAGACCGCCGCCGTCAGGCTGCGATCGAGTCCGAGATGGAGCGCATCTTCGGCTCAGACACGTCGGGCACGCAGGGATCGGGCGGTTCGGGGAACGAGTAGTCCTCGGAGGGAGGGCGGAGCCCCTGGCCCTTGTGGCCGAGGACCCTTCCTTCCGCACGCTTGCTGATTCTCGCCCCCGGGAGTATCACTAAAGGTGGATTTGCACCCTCGATGGTCGAGGGAAGCCAGGGACGCCCAGGAAGGGCTTCCCAGACGATTACAGGCGGCGGCGACTCGGGACGTGGTGCCCGGGCGTGGTCGTCACGGAAAGACAACGACGTTCCGGATCGGTCTCCGGAGCCGCCCACACCGAGCTGGGTAGCCCGAGGAATGGTCGAGGACGTCGGGGCGTCATTCAGCCTCGCGAACGGACGACCAGCGTGGTCCTCCGCGTCGACGAGGCGAGCCCCGACCGACCTCCCGTTGCTCGCGCCCCGAGCCGGTGTAGTCGGCCGCGACCGTCGGGACGGCAGCCAGGATCAGGGACGCGCCCAGGCATGGGCACGTCGACGAGGGGCCGGGCAACCGGTCGTAGTGCACATGGACCGTCCATCGTATTCAGACAGCTCCGGCAACTGGCCGGAGGTCCGCACCGTCCGTCCCTGATTCCGCGCCGCCGATCCGAGGTTGGAGACTCCGTTCGGAACGGAAAGGGGTCCATGTTGGATCTCGAAGCCGCGAAGACGGGCAAGCGCATCTTCATCAACGCGGATGATGCGGAAGAGGTGCGTATCGGCATCACCTGTGACGGGGTGCTGGAAGAGGTGTACATCGAGCGGACATCCGCCACGACCCACCTCGGCAACATCTACAAGGGTGTGGTGACCAACGTGGAGCCGTCCATCGGTGCTGCGTTCGTTGACTTCGGCGGGGACCGCAACGGGTTTCTGCACGCCTCCGACATTCTTCCGATCTACCGCCAGAACAACACGGAAGTTCCGGAAGAGCGCATCCGGAAGCGCGAGAAGCGGAACATCCAGGAGTACGTGATGAAGGGCCAGCACGTGCTGATCCAGATCACGAAGGACGGCATCGGGAAGAAGGGGCCGACGCTCACGACGTATTTGAGCATCCCCGGCCGCTACCTCGTCCTGATGCCTTCCCTTTCACGTTCCGGCGTCTCCAAGAAAATCGAGAACCGGGAAGAGCGTCAGCGCCTCAAGCGCGTGCTCGAGGAGATCGACCCGCCGCCGGGGATGGGGTACATCATCCGGACGGCCGGTATCGGCCGTAACAAGAGCGAACTCGAGAAGGACCTCCTGTATCTCCTGAAACTCTGGAACACGATCGTGAAACGGGTGCGCAACGACCGCGCGCCGACCCTCGTGTACCAGGAATCAGATCTCGTTGTCCGCACCATCCGCGACACCTTCACGCCGGATGTGGACGAAGTCATCATCGACAACGAATCCGTGCATCGGAAGGCGGTGGACTTCCTGAAGGCGGTCATGGCCGAGCAAGAGGGGCGGATCTCGTTGTACGACAACGGGCGTCCGCTGTTCCACGCGGTCGGTCTCGAGGAACAGATCGAGCGCATCTACAGCCGCAAGGTGAACATGAAGAGCGGCGGCTCGCTTGTCATCGATCAGACCGAGGCGCTCGTCGCCATCGACGTCAACTCGGGGAAGAACCGCGAGGAGGACGATCTCGAGGAGACCGCATTCCGCACCAACCTCGAGGCGGTGGAGGAGATTGCCCGGCAGCTGCGCCTCCGCGACCTCGGCGGCGTGATCATCAACGACCTGATCGACATGCAGGATGAGAGCCACAAGCGTCAGGTCGAGAATCGGTTGCGTGATGCTCTGGGTGAGCACAAGGAGAGGATGAAGCTCGCGAAGATCTCGCCGTTCGGGATGGTCGAGATGACCCGGCAGCGGGTGCGCCCCAGCCTCCAGCGATCCAATGCCGTCCCGTGCCCGCACTGCAAGGGCTCGGGGTTCGTCCGGACGGTCGACAGCGTCGGCCTGAAGATCCTCCGGGAGGTCACCGAGGTGCTGTTCCGAAACAAGGCTCGTCGGGTCCGGGTTCGGGCCAACGTCCGGGTCGCGGACTTCCTCCGCCGCAACAAGGGCGAGAAGATGAAGCAGCTCGAGGAGAAATACGAGAAGCCCGTCCTCGTGGTCGGAGACCACGAGTTGGGTACCGAGGACTACGAGGTCCAGCGCCTGAAGTAGCTCAATCCCTGCTATGCCGAGGGCTTGTGACGCTTCTCGCCGTCTCGGGCGGCCTCCCGCCCGGGCGTTGAACCGGATACCCTGATTGCTATTCTGCTGCTCGCCTTCAATCGAGGCGGTCGCAAGAGGATCGAACCATGTACGCGATCATCCAGGACGGTGGCCACCAGTACCGTGTCGAGACGGGTCGGCGTCTGCGTGTCGAGGTCAGGGAGACCGAAGACGGTGCGACCCTCACCTTCGACCAGGTCTGCCTGGTGGCGGGCGAAGGCGACCCCCAGGTCGGCACGCCGTTCGTTGACGGTGCCACCGTTGAAGCGAAGGTCACCCGGGCCGAGGTGAAGGGCGACAAGATCGACGCCCACATCTTCCACCGCCGCAAGGGAACCCATCGTCGCTGGGGCCATCGTCAGCGCTATACCGAGGTCGAGATCACGGCGATCTCTGGCTGAGCGGAGCTCCAACCATGGCACACAAGAAGGGTCAGGGCGCGACTCGGAACGGTCGCGACAGCAAGCCCAAGTACCGCGGCGTGAAGAAGTACGGCGGCCAGGTGGTCCGCGCCGGCAACATCCTCGTTCGCCAGTGCGGCACCAAGTTCCACCCCGGCAAGAATGTCGGCATGGGTCGTGACTTCACGCTGTTCGCGCTCGTCGACGGCGAGGTCGAGTTTGGCACGCGCCGACGCGTGAACGTCGTTCCAGCTGACGCAGCGTCGAACTGACACCGCTGACTACCGCGGGGTCGCGCCGAACCCCACGCTCCGTTCGGGCAAGGCGTCCCAGGTGCTGACCAGGCTGCAAACACCATGTTCCGCGACGAGGCCACGATCTACGTGAAAGCGGGGGACGGCGGCCCCGGCTGTCTCTCTTTCCGTCGCGAGAAGTTCTTGCCGAAGGGTGGCCCCGACGGCGGTAACGGTGGCCGCGGCGGTCACGTCATCCTTGTCGCGGACGCATCCGAGAACACCCTCCTCACGCTGACGCGGAATCCGCACCAGCGTGCCAGGCCCGGGGTCCCGGGATCGGGCAACAACAAGCAGGGGGCGCAGGGGCAGGATCTTAGCGTGCCCGTTCCTGTCGGCACCATCATTCGCGACAAGAGCACGGGCGTCGTTCTGAAGGACCTGGACGCTGTCGGTGCGTTCGCCATCGTCGCCAACGGGGGCAGGGGCGGTCGGGGTAACGCGCGTTTCAAGTCCGCCACGAACCAGTCTCC
>JABSRK010000009.1 GCA_013213915.1 Planctomycetota bacterium | reverse complement strand
CGCCACGCAATCATCGGCCGGCATGCCTCCATGACCCCAAGATCATGGCAGCGGCCAGAAAGCAGCTTCTGCAGCGCCTCCAGCGATTCGGTCCACATCAGCCAGCGTTCGTTTCCCTGCGGGACGAGCCGTCGTTCACGCTGCGTCTGAATCCGATCGACTGGTGCGACTCGCTGGCGTCGCGTCGTGCGTTCGTCCGATTCCTCCTGGACCGGTGGGGCACACGGGCCCGCCTTGGCGAGGCGTGGGGCCTCCCGGGGGCTGTCGATCCCGGAGGTGCCGCCGACCAGGTCGCGCTCCGTCCGCGCTCGACGCAAGCCACGCGCGACCTGCTGTTCCACGGCGACGCATCCGCGCACGCTCTGGTCGCGTGGAACGACACGCGAGCATTCGCCGACGCGACGTTCGCCAACGCCATGTCGGAACTCGCCCAGGTCGCGCGCGAAGGGATGCCCGGCGTGCCGGTGGGCTTCCTCGGCGGACAGATGCCACACGCTTTCGGCGGCTTCGATTGGGAGCGTCTGCTGCAGTTCGCACACGTGGTCGAAGCGTACGACAACGGCGCGACCCGCGCACTCGTCGGGTCACTCGCGCCGCGCAATGTCCGCTTTCTCTCGACCATCATCCGCTCGGAGAAGCGGCCCCAAAAAGCGAGCGTGCACGAAGCATGGCACCGCTACCTGCAGGGCGACGACGAGCTGGTGGTCTATTCAGGTGACGACGTGTTCGTGGACTCCGATTCCAAACGCTCAACGCCGTGGGCCAGGGCCCTCGCTCCCGCATTGAAGCTCATGGCCGATGACCGCCTCGAGGGATGGCGACGGGGCTCGGCACTAAACCCTCAGGTGGCGATTCTCTGCAGCATGCCGTCCGTTCGGCTGCACTGGTTGAACGACACCAGGCGCGACGGCTTGTCGTGGGTGAATCGGCTGACTTCGCACGAGACCCGGCACAGCACGCAGGCGCGAACGCGCGAGTCGTGGGTCGCGCTCCTTGACGACCTCGGATTGCGCTACGTCTTCATCACGCCGACACAGCTAGAGGACGGCGTGCGGCGTGGCTGTAAGGCGCTCGTCCTGCCGCGCAGCATCGCGCTGTCCGCGCAGGAGGTCGATCGCATCAAGGCCTTCCACCGCGGTGGCGGACTCGTCGTGGCCGACTGCCAGACCGGCCTCTACACGGGGCATCTCGCCCGACGTCCGACACCCGCGCTCGACGACATCCTCGGTATCCGCCGGAAGAACGACCGCGTGTTCCTGGACGGTGACCGCATCGTCCCCCGCGCCCGACGCCCCGGTCTTCCATACCCGATCGCTGAACCCGGCATCCAGGCGGTGCGGGCGACACCGCGCCATGTGCGTGGCGGCGTCCCGGCGGTGTTGGTCGGCACCCCAACGGGTGTCCAGCAAGGCCGGGCCTTGTACTTGAACCTGCTCGTGCTGGACTACGTCAGGGACCGCCTCTTCGCCCCTGATCGCGCTGCGTGGCTCCAAAATGAGGTTCGGGCCGTCTTTCAGCGTGCCGGCGTCCGCCCTTTCCTCCGGCTCAGTCGGCCCCCCGAGGCGCCTCAGTGGCCCGTGGCTGTCCGCGCCCGACGCGACGGCGATGACCTCATCATCGCGTTGCACATCAACGTGATCGCAGGATCGGTGGATGTGCCGTGGGATCGTCTTCTCGAATCGACGCCCATTCCGGTCTCGGTCCACATCGACGGCACCTGGACGGCCTCCGACGTGGTCACTGGCGAGAAACTCGGAACGAAGAACCGATTCGAGGTGACGGTCCCTGCCGACCGCCCGGTCATCCTGCGGCTCACACGCTGATCAACCAAATCATGCTATTTTAGCACGGCATGTTCTTTCACGCACATATGGAATCATCGATGAGCTCTACCACTACATGTCGTATGTGGTGAACTCAATGATTCCGTTTTTGTGCGTCGCGGGGTGAGGCGAAACCGAGCGACCGGCAGTTGACCAAACCCCCTCCGATTCCTATGATTCCAGGGTCGATTCAGGCCAGCCAGTGGCGACTGAGAGGCTGCCTGGAGCGACTCCTCGCGAGAGAATCACGCCCCCGCACGGTGCCCGGCTTCAGAGTTCGGCCCCGTGCAAGAACCTGACAACTTTCGGATAGACGACAGAAGGAAAAGGTCCCGTAACCCTTCCTGAAACGCATCCGGAATTCTGAGACCCCGGGCCTTGTCCATTTCCCCCGGGGTCTCTCTTTTTTTGCCCGGAGCCCGGGCCATACAATAGCGGGTCCCCGCTGACGTCCGCCTGCTCGCAAGATGGCCCGACTGCTCATCAAGAACGAGATCCTGGAAGACCAGGTCCTGCCACTCCGCGGTGACGCCATCATCGTTGGGCGTGGGCAGGACGCCGACCTCCCCATCCAGGACAAGAGCGTCTCCCGGTTTCACGCCCGCCTCGACCACGACGGCGCGTCGTGGCAGGTGACCGACCTCGGGAGCAGCAACGGCACCTTCATCAACGAGAGCCGCATCTACGACCCTGCTCTTCTCAGCAACGGCGACGAGCTACGAATTGGATCGGTCCGCACTACCTTCGAGTTGAGTTCAACTCCGGCCCCCCGGGCCGCGGCCCAACCAGCGGCCGACCTCGCAGCGCCCAGCACCGTGGCTCCACACAGCGGGCGCGTCGGCGGCGGTGGTCAGGGCCTCGTCATGGCCGGACTCGCGGTGATCGTGCTCGCGTTGTGCGGGACCGCGATCGCGATCTTGCTCAATCGCGACCAGCCTCCGCAAGACTCGGAGGCTGGTGCGAACCCGCAGGCGGGCGTCAAGGACGACAGGCACGATCAGCCGCGGGTCGACGACACCCCGCCCGGCGTATCAGACACCGCGCCACATCGCGATGATCCCCCACCCAGCCCGCACCCGCGCACCGACACCGGTGAGACAGTCACCACGCCCAAGCCCGCCAATCCGCCCACGCCGCCCAAGGACCAACCCAAGCCGCAAGAGCTCGTCTTGAAGGACGGAGCCCGGCACACGGGATTCGTCGTCGATGACAGGGACCCGATCTTCCTCCACTTTCGCACCGCGGGGCGTGGTCGCCGGGTGCTGAAGATCGGACGCGAACGGCTCGCGACCCTCGACAGGAAAGCGATCAGCGTCGATCTCGAGAAGGTCTTCGACGCACGGCTCGCCAAAGCGGGCTCGCCAGGCGATCTCATCGCCGTCGCACGATGGTGTGAAGACGTCGGCCTCACCGAGCAGCGCAAGAAGGTCGCCCAGATGACCGTGGAAAGCGAACGCGACCACGTGGAAGCGAACGCCATCCTCGGCCGGTACAAGTACCGCGGGGAGTGGGCCGATCGGGCGAAGCTGGAGGGGACCGGTTGCATCACACCGGACGGGCGCCTGGTCGGAACCCCGGCGGATATCCAGGAGATCCGGCGGCTCTACCTGATCACCGTAGGCCGGACCCCAAAACGCTCCGAGATGCTCCAGGCCCTGTCCGAGAAGCGCGAGACAACGACCGATCGCCTCCTCGAGTCTGCCGACCACTGGGCCGCGTGGCTCGCAGAACTCCTCGTCCGCTTCCTGGGCCCCGAGGACGGCGCGGTCTTGCTCGAGAAGTACCGGGACACGGCCGAGGAGGTTGCCGACGGCTCCATGTCGTTCCAGGAGGTCTTCGTTGAAATTGCGAAATCGGATGCGGTGAAGGTCAAGTACGCATCCAATGAGGCATTCGCACGGCAGACCCTGCTCGTGTTCATCGGCGAGCAGGCGCTGGATGACGAGGACCTGCTGCGCAACGCGGTTCGTATGATCAATTCAGAGACCGTCCCCGTCTTCGGCGAGCGCGGCAGTTCACGTGAGGACTTCGTCGACATCATCTCCCGGCAGGCCCCGTTCTTCCGCTGGCAGATCCGGTACGAGGCTGCACGCTACCTTGGCCCGGCCTTCAAGCTCACGCCCCGCCAGCTCACGCGCAGTGCCATGCGCCTGGCCATGTCGCCGGACAACTTCAAGACCATGCGCCGCGGCTGGCTCCTCGGCGCCGACTACAAGAAGCAGATGACGGCGCCGCGCACCAAGGACACGGGGCAGTTCGTCCGGGGCCTCGTGGTCGACGCCTTCAACCGCCCGCCCAAGGCAGCCGAGGAGGGCCGCCTGCGCCGCATCGCAGCGGACCTCTCACTGCCCGATGGAATGCGCTCGCTCCTCGCAGCCCTGGTGGCCCGATCTTCCAAGCTCTATCTCGACGCCCCGGCGTCCAAGAAGCCCGATCAGTGGGTCGCGGACCAGTTCCGCCGCCTGCTCGGCCGCGGCCCGACGGCCACGGAAGCATCGACGTTCACGGAGGTCGCAAAGGGCCCGGGAGGGCATCGTGCCGTCGTGGCCGCGCTGCTTCAGAGTCCCGAGTACCTGGTGTACTGACGAATCGCGAATGCCGCTCTGGGTCCGCTGAACCGTTAGCATGTCGCCCTCGTCATGATCACCCGCCTCCTCTGCATCGCCGCTCTCCTCAGCCCCGCTGCCGCCCAGGACAGCGACCCGGGTCACGTCGTCCTCATCGTGCTCGGAGGCGGGGTGCGCACGAAGGACACCCTGAAACACGAGGGCAACACCCTCAACCTGAAGCGCATCGCGGAAGCGGGAGTGCTGATGCCCTCGTGCAAGATCGAGGCCAAGCTACCGGTCGCAGCTCAGCGCGCCGTGATGGCGGGGGTGCTGGAAGAAGCACCGCGGGAGCGACATCTGCCGGGCCCGCACCCGACCATCGGGGAGATTCTGCGGAAGGACGGGAAGCTCCCGGCCTCGGACGTGTGGTTCATCGTGAGCGGCGGAGGGGGCGAGACGCTCCTCTCCACGTCGGACCACGCGGAATATGGCCCCGCCTACGCACCCTCGACGCTGGCTCCCGACCTGGTGCTGTCGGAGACGCTCAAGGAGCAGCTCTCGGAGATGGGCGTCTCCGATCCCCCGACGGACGCCGACGAGGCAGAACTCATCCGGCTGTTGGGGGCGATCGACACCACTCGCGCGGGGTCCGCGACCGCCGCCGATCCTGGAGCCGCCGGCCGCGCAGCCGTCGCCCGCTTCATGCTCGAGGAACTCCTCCGCACTGACACCGGCAAGCCGGGCGAAGGCGACGCCAGGGCGCTACGCGCTGCTTCGTCGATTCTCCTGCGTGCACGCCCCAAGTTCCTGTGTGTCATGCTCCGGGACGCCGCCGTTGCGGCACGATCTCACCAGATCTATGAAGAGGTTCTCAAGCGCAACGACCTTGCCATCGGTACGCTCTGGGACGCCGTACAAAAGCACACGCAACTCGCCGACAAGACGACCTTCGTCGTCGTGTCCGACCACGGGCGCAACCGCAAGGTAGACGCCAAGGGCGGGCTCGGGTACGACGACGGTAGCCACGACGCGACGCGTGTGGCCCTCATTTTTCAGGGTCCGAGGTTCAAGCGGAAGGAGACGATCCGCATTGCCGTCCATACGATTGATGTCGTGCCCACGATCTGTCACCTGTTCGGAATCAAAGCAGCCACGGCGAAGGGGAAGGTCGTTCGGACCGCGCTCCTCAAGTAGCGCTCTCGCCGTCGCGCTCGTGCTCCTTGTGGCGGCCTGCGCGGGGCCCGATCCGGAGACCGAACCGGCGCCCCCGACCGGTCCGCTCCCCCTCACCCCCGACCGCCTCGGAATCTCCCCGACGCTCGTCCCGGCGCTCGGTACGGCGGAGCAGGCACTCGTCCACATGGTTGAGACGTCGCGTCTCGCGGATTCGCTGAAGGTGCTCGCAGCGCGGCCCCATCACGCTGGTAGCGCCGCCGACCTCGCCACCGCGCAATACGTCCACGAGCAGTTCATCCTCGCAGGGCTCGAGAGCCGCATCGACGAATACGAGGTCCTGATACCGCGGCCCATCGATATCACGGTCGAACTTCTGACGCCGTACGCATATCGCTGCTCGCTGACAGAGGAGCCCCTCGATCAGGACTTCGATACGCACACCAACACGGCCCTGGTGCCGCACCTCGCGTACTCGCCGGACGGCGACGTCCTCGGCCGCCTCGTCTACGTAAACCAGGCACGGAAGGAGGATTTCCGCCAACTAGACGACCTGGGTGTCCCCGTGAAGGGCGCCATCGGTATCGCGCGCTACGGCGGGCTGTTTCGCGGCAGCAAGGTGAAGAACGCCGCCGCCGCGGGATGCGCGGCGCTGCTCATCTACTCGGACCCGAAGGACGACGGCTTCGTGCGGGGCGACGTGTACCCGGAAGGGCCGTGGCGACCCGAAAGCGCTGTACAGCGCGGATCGATCCTGGACATCGCCCACGCTCCCGGCGACCCGCTGACGCCCGGAGTCCCGGCGTTCCGCGGCGCCGCCCGCATCGACATCAAAGACGCGAGGACCATCCCCACGATCCCCGCCACGGCCCTTTCGGCAAAGGACGCACGGCCGCTCCTCGAGAGCCTACGCGGCCCCAACGTCCCCAACGGGTGGCAGGGGGCCCTGCCCTTCCCCTACCACATCGGCGGGACCGAGCGCGTCAACTTGCGCGTCAAGGTCCAGTTCGACTGGCGCGTTCGCAAGGTGTGGAACGTCGTCGCAACGTTACGTGGATTTCTCTTTCCGAATGACGAGGTGATCGTGGGCAATCACCGCGATGCCTGGGTACACGGCGCCGTCGATCCGGGAAGCGGCACCGCGGTGATGCTGGAGACCGCACGCGTCCTCGGGCAGCTCGCTCGTGACGGGCGACGGGCCTCACGCAGCATCACCTTCTGTTCGTTCGACGCTGAGGAATACGGGATGCTCGGCAGCGTCGAGTACGTCGAACACCATCGCGAGCGTCTCATGAAGAACGCGATCGCGTACGTCAACGTCGATGCCGCCGTGTCAGGTCCGAATCTCAGCGTGCGCGGCTCCCCCGAGCTCTCGCTGCTCGTCGCCGGCGCCCTCGACGCCATCATGGACGATCGCGTCGATCGACTCGTGACGCTGCTTGATTCCGAGGGAAGACCGAACCTCGATCTTCCAGGTGGCGGCAGTGACTTCGTCCCGTTCCTCCATCAACTCGCGCTGCCCGTCTTGGACCTGTCCTCGAACGGACCCTACGGGGTCTACCATTCAGGATACGACACCTACGGGTGGATGAAGCGTCATGGCGACCCCGGGTTCGTGTCGCACGCACGCTTGACACGAGTACTCGCCGTGCTCCTGAATCGGGCCGCGAGCGCAACAGTACTGCCCTTCGACTACACCGCCCTCGCCGACTGGATCGCACGCAAGTCCGCCACGATTACCTCCCCGATCCTCAAACTCGACACCAGTCCCTTGGACAAGGGCATCGAGAAGTTGCGGATGGCCGGACTCGCCCTTGATCGCGGGCGCGTAGCCCTCACGGCATCCGACCCTGATCCGTCGCGCCTTGGAGCGTTGAACCGCGCGCTATCGAGCAGCCGGAGCGTCCTCCTCACCGACGGCCTGCTCAAGCGGCGGCCGTTCTACAAGAACGTACTCATCGCGACGGACGAGCGGGACGGATACGGAGCGTTGGTGCTCCCTGAGGTGCAGGAGGCGATCGCGGCGCATGACGTCACGGCCGCCAATAAAGCGATCGCACGCGCGGGCGCCATCATCAGTGATCTGGCCGACCGCGTGGCGAACATCGCAGCCACATTTGAGAAGCAGGCCGCGGAGCCGACGAGATGAGAGCCTGCGTCGCCATCGTCCTGCTCGCGTCGACTCTCCTTTCCCAGCCTGAGCGCGCACCTGTCACCCTGGACGAGGTGATCACGCTCATGGCCACGCGGGTCGCATCCGACGATCTCGTCGCCAAGCTCCGACAGGACGGCGTCGCCTTTCCCCCAACGCCGGCGATCCTGCGCCACCTCCGCCTCGCCGGACTCGATAACGCGACGCTGGGCCGCATCTTCCCAGCAGCGAAGGGAGCTCCGCGCACGGAGATCCCCAGCTCCGGGCTGTCACTCGCCTTGCCCCAAGGTTGGGCGTTGCAGGGCGAGAAGGACGCCTGGACCCTGGTGATCCCGAACGTCCCGCCAGCACTCCGATGCGACGTCATCCTCCGCACCTGGGACCTGGGCAAAGACGCGCGCATGGATCGCGACCCGAAGCGCAAGGTCCTCGCGGACCTTGTCCCGGCCCAAACGCGCGCCATCATCGAACAAGGCTTCGAGGCGACGCAGGCCAGGCCGCTCGCCGGACGGGGGATCACCGGAGTCGGAGTGCGGCTCTCGAAATCGAGAGTCGGCGAGATGCCCGCGTCCATCGACCTCGCCCTGTTCTCACGGAGAGACCGTGTGATGCTGCTCCGCGCACATCTCGTCGGAGATCCAGGCGATCCCTGGTTGCGTCAGGCGCGGTCGCACCTGGCCACCATGCTCTCTAGCGTCGCACCCGCCCCGGGATCGCTACCCGTCCACGTCGGGGGGACCCGCATCCTCGTGCGCACCGCAACCGAGCAATTTGTGGTGGATCGCGCGGGCGTGCGTTCCGAGATCCCAACGGTGCCACGCCGGCAGGCGCTGGTAGGAGATCCGCTCTGCCTGGCGGTGCCGTGGGACAACCGCGTTCGGACCGACGCGGCAAGAGAGAGCTTCTCCGTCGATCGGCTCGGGCCCTCGCGACACGTCCACGTCGTCTCCGATCCAGGTAGCGACCATGTCCTCTGCGCGGTCGCGAGCGACCATCACCCGATCCCGGGGCGAACCGGGGGCCCTGTCAGCGCCGGGCGCCTCGTGTACGTCCCGCAACATGACGGACCCGAGCGACCGCTGCTCGTCCGCAACCGTCCGACCGTCGGCCTGCCGGTCATCGGAAGCCCACGGTTCCTCCCGTCCGGGCACGAGATCGTCTTCATCGACCCCGCCCGCGGCCTCTGCGTCATCCCACGAGACGGAGGCCTACCGGTGCTCCTGGTCACGGGCCGCGTCCTCCTGGCGGAGCCTTGGATCCGGGCGAAGTAGGTCCTCACCACCCCCAGGCCCGAACGATCGCCGCAGGATCTCGGGGGTCAGGTCGAACGCCACTGCATCGGCCGCCGTATAGCCCCTGGGATAGGCCGTTTTCCCCACACAACGGCGGAGCGGGCAGCCGATAACCGGGGTTGGAGGACACCGAGTCATGCCCACCTTCTCATACAGCAGGGACGGACAGGTGCTGTTCATCAGGACCCTGTCGCAGCACGGCGTGGAGATGCCACTCGCGTTCTGCGCAGCAGGGTTCATCATCCTCGGACTCGCAACCGTAGCCCTGGCTGAGCCTGCGGTCGGCGTCATGATGATGATCCTGGGCCTCGCGTGCCTGGCGGTGCTGTTCGTGGACACGCGGCTGCACATCCGCCGCTCCGGCGACCTGCGCCTGCGCCACACGCTATTCGGGCTCTTCGTCCTCCGCCGCAGGACCTTCGCAGCCGGAACCTGGAAGGTGAATGTCGTCCAGGACACGGACTGGGCCGAGGGCGTCCACCCCTGGCAATTCGTCATCGAGGGCGAGGGCCGGAGCGCGGTCCCCTACGCGTTCCCGAGAAAGCAGGGCGCGGTGCGCCTGCGTCAGCGCATCCTCGCCTTCGTAAACGACTCTCCGTTCTAGACTCGCTGGCGAACGCGAGAGTCTGGGAAGGCCACGCGGAGAGCCGGAACCCTGTGAGGATCTACCTGACCTTCTCCAGGATCTCGATGTCCTTGTACTCCACGTGCATGTCCTGGCCACCGTGGAGTTGGAGGGCAATGAGCCCTTCCTTGCGGCCTGGATCGTCCTTCAACTCGCACGTGACGCGGTTGTTGATCTTGACGACGATGCGTCCGCCGTGGGCGGAGAGCTCAAGGGCGCTCCACTTTCCCACCTTGTACTTCGCCTGCTTGACCTCTTGTTTGTCCGGCTTGTGGACCCATGCCCGCCCGCCAGTCTCATAGAGCCCACCTGTCTCCGGGCTCGAATCGACCTCGACCTGGAAGCCGCCGACAGCGACGCCGGATGCGACGCGTTTTGCGCGGAAGTAGAAGCCGCTGTCTCCGGAGACGACCTTGAATCGGGCGCGGATCACGAAGTCCTTCACCGGGGTGTCGTGGACGAGCAGCCCGTGACGCCTCTCCGACTTCGGTGATGTCCCGACGATCGCCCCGTCTTTGACCTCCCACTTGCCGCCCGGAGTCGGGGCCCAGGACGCGAGGGTCTTGCCGTTGAAGAGGGGACGCCAGCGGTGACGCCCCAGGTCCTTGAGGCGCACGTTGCGGAATCGGTACGTCAGCCCTTTCTCACCGTGGTGCTGCAACGCGATGTGTCCGTCGAGCTTGATGGCGTCGCGGTAGTCGGCCGTCGGCACGCCGTTGAGCCAGATCCGGAGGTGGTCCCCTTCCGCATGAATCCTGTACTTGTTCCACCCATCGCGCTTGTATGCGGCCTGCGCCTCCGGCTTGCCCGTCAGGGGCGCGAGCCAGGCACGTCGCCCCTCGTCGTAGAGGCCCCCGGCCCACTTCCTGTCGCTCGGGTCCACCTCGGCCTGGTACCCCCACACACGGTTTTTCTTGTAGTCGCTACGGAACTGGATGCCGCTATTCCCGTTGTTCGGGATCTGGACCTCGGCCTCCAGGATGAAGTCGGCGTACTTCTTCTCCGTCACGAGGAAGAACTTGCGGCTGCCGGTGAGACGGACTTCGCCGCCCGTCACCGCCACGTCGCCCCAGTCGAACGGCTTGTGCCAGCCGCTCGTGTCCTCACCGTTGAGCAACTCGACCCACTCGTCCTCCTCCTGAAAGCACTCATCCTCTCCACCGTTGTCGTCGTCCTTCCCTGGCGCGGCGCGAGGCGGCGGTGGATCGCGAGGCGGCTGGGCGTACGGACCCCCGGGGATGTTGATGAGGGTGTAGTACGCCTGCGGATGAAGCAGCGGATGGCCGTCAGCGTTCTTGATTCCCTTGACATGCAACTCGTGCACATAGCCTGGGCGCAGCCCCTCGACCGTCAGTTCAATGCGCTTGCCATCGGCCGTGAGCTTTGACGAGGTGACCGTGGGCGTCGCGCGGTCGACCTCCGGACTCCCGTACGGGCTGTGCAGGAGATAGGTGTAACTCTCCATCCGAAACTCGGCGTCAGCCAGGCTCGCGGGATCGATGGACTGTGTCAGCGCCAGCGAGAAACCATTCGGCCGCGCCTTCATCTCGTGGATCTCGAACGGCACCTTGCCGGTCCACTCGACGCGCTGGATACCGTAAGGAGCGTTGCCCTTGCTGCCCCATCCACGCTGGGTCTGCCCACAGAAGAGGACCTTGCGGTCCTTGCCCCAGGCGACACGAATGACACCACACTGCATCCCGCCACGAAACGGATAGCAAGCGCCCTGCCAGTGCCCCTGCACCTCCTCAAGCGTCACGCGCATGACCCAGGAGTGGTGCTGGTCCGAAACGAACACCTGGCCGGCGAAGGGGCCAAACAGCCCCTCTGATTCGTCCCAGACGAATCCGGCGGGCGACTTACCCATCTTGTTGTACGGAAACCAGACGGCGGGCAGCTTGAACGTCGACATCTTCTTGACGACGTCCGGCATCTTCATCCCGTTGGGCGGATTGCCGGGGTGGTCCCAACTCCACTCCTCCTTCTTGCAGGAGAAGATCCCGTGCGGGTGACCGTGGAAATCGCCGGGTTCCAGGTGGCTGAGCTTGGACGCGCCACACCACTCGCCCTGGTTGTCGGTGTAGAACACGTCGCCCCACGGGGCGTTCTGCACCCCCGCTGGCGATCGCAGTCCGCACGAGACCGGCGTGAAGGTCCCGTCCTTCGACACCTTGACCGCGAATCCACGCCAGTCCGCACGGCCGAACGGCTCACCACCGAACGGCTTGTTGGTCGTGATCCACAGATCACCGTCCGGGCCGACGCGCGGGCCGAAGTTGTACTCGTGGTAGTTCCCCGAGATGCGCCACGCGTCGCAGATGGTCTCCATCTCATCGACCTTGTCGTCGCCGTCCACGTCTCGCATACGCGAGAGCTCGCCGCGCTGCACGAACCAGATCCAACCGTCGTGCACGAGAAGTCCGAGAGGCTCCTGCAAGCCATCGGCGAACTTCTTGAACTTGACCTGGTCGGGGTCGCCGTACGCGCCCTCGATGATCCAGACGTCGCCTCGCCGGGTACAGCACAGCGGACGTCCGTCCGGCAGGATCGCGATGCCGCCGACCTCGAGCACGACGTCGTTCGGCAGGGGCAGCGTCACGATCTTGTAGTAATCGTCCTCGGTCGGATTCTGAGCGCGAAGCAATGTCGCGCAGACGAAGAGAGCAACCAGCAAGTACGTACGCTTCATGTCAATCACCACCAGATCTCGAACGCAAACTCGACGGGTCGTCCCGGCGCTGGCGCCAGGGGAACCACGAGCTCCTCACCCTTCCCGGCCTTCCGCGCTCGTGGCTGGACCGAGTTATCGAAACGGAGGGCCTGGGACTGCTTGCCGGACACCTTCCACTCACCGTCGACGAGAGCTGCGCTGTCGCCCACAGCCGCACGCAGCCATAGGAGCTTCGTCTGCTTGCCGCTCGTGATAAGGAACCGACGGCGCATCCCACCGCCGCGGTCGCTCAGGACGGGCTCGGAGCTCTCCTCGATGACGCAGTCGCCGAGCTTGTAGCGGAAAGTGGGGACACGGTCCTTGCCCATGGCGCGACCCAGAACGCGATATCCGAGCTCGGCTCCGCTCTGCCGTGGCCACGGGTCATTCTCGGTATCGAGGAACGCGAACGTGGCGCCTTGAGGCATATCGAGCACGTCCTTCGACGCCGGTGACTCGAGCGCTCCGGCGCGCGCGTGCCAGGTCCCCTTGGCGTTGAAGAACTGCCCACGCCAAGCCTTCGCAAGGCGCGAATTCTGGACGTCGAACGCGAAGTGGACCCGCTCCTTGTGCCCGATGACAACCGTACGCGGGCTCACGTCTCGCATGAACACCCCGACCTGCACCGGGTCACGACCTGGCAAGAGCTCGTAGGTCCCCGGCTTGGTCTTGATCCCATCGGGAATCGGCATGGACGATCCGAGCGTCAGGTACGTCCACATGGCCTCGATCTGGGCTGTGGGATCGCCGTCCAGGATGCCCTTGGCAGAACTCTTGCCGTTCTCCCAGAATTGCGGCATGCGCGTGTCCATGTTGACCGCATTCGGGTCGAGCATCAGGTCCTTGAACCACGGCCAGCGCAGCCGCTGCGTCATCGGAGCCAGATCCACCGCCGGGATGCCGAGCGAATCCTCCCCGCAGAAGTGGTGGCAACGGATGCATCCGAGCCCACCGTCGATACCCACGAGCTTCCGACCCAGCTCAGCCTGCACCATGGAGAACTTGGGCTCGGACACGGCGACCGTCTGCGGATCGGCTATGGGAAACGCGTCCACCAGGTGTTCGACGTTCGCCCGGCCGAAGTCCGGCATACGAGCGGCCATATGCTGATGCACCCGCTTGCCATCAATGAGAGCCGCGCGCAGCCACTTCTTGTGCAGCTTACGACCGACGCCAGAGAGATCAGGAGGAAGACGCCCGCTCTCATCTACGTCAACGACCTCCAGCAGCTTGAAGTACTCCTTGCGCAGCGGATGGGTTCCACCTGTCCCGGAGCGTCGATGACACGAGTAGCAATTGAAGCGACGCATGGTGACATCGACTTCTTGTGCGGCAGGACGCGGTCTCGCCAGCGCAGCCGACTCACCGAGAACCGCTACGAGGGCCTTGCGCTCACCGTCCGTGAGCTCGAATCTGGGAGACTTCCCGTCGGGCTTGGAGGACAGGCAGCCGCCGGACTTGCCGGAGAGGGAATCCAAGGACGGCGCCTCCAGGGTCGGCTTCAGATCGATGGCCTTCTCGTCGAGCGTGTGACACGCCGTGCAGCCCACCATCCCGAACAGCATCTTCCCGACGCCGATCTGCCGTGCGTCGGGCTTGAACTGCTCGGATCCGACGGGGCGGTAGGTGAGCGACTCGTGGGAGAGGCGTGACGCCGGGATGACCCCCTTCTTCACCTCGCATTCCTCCGAGGCCCATCGCACCTCGAGCCCTTCCCCACCCCCGACCTCGAACATCCGCACCTCGATGGCGTGGCGTCCCATGGTGAGTTCGAGATCACCTGACTTCTCCACCATGGGGTGGGTCCCGTCGTTGTTCACGACGAGCTTGCCGTCGATGTACAGCCGCGAGCCGTCATCGGACCGGGTGAAAAAGCTCCAGGTCCCGTCCTCCGGGATCTCCACGAACCCCATATAGCGGAACCCAAACTCGTTCCCACGGTGCTCCGGGAGCTTCTTCAGGTCATGAATGACACCGGTCCGTTTCGGCTCGTGCCCGTCCATCTTCGGTTCGGCGGAACCGTTCTTGTACTCGTAGTACGCGTACGCAAGACCCGGAACCGGCTCGCGGGACTCGCCCTGTTGCCCCTTGAGGAGATAGTGAGAAATCGCCGTCGCATCGGACTCACTCAGCGCCAGCGAGGGCATGCGGCCGGACGGCCGTACGTGCAACGGGTTCATGAGGAACTTCGTCAGCCCGGATACCGTCGTCTTCATGGCGAGATCGGGAAACGGTACGTCGGGCGGCGGCAGCGTTCCCGGCTCGACGAACGGATCGCCTGCCTGCGCGTGGAACTCCCGCTCCTCCTGGGTGATCTTCGACAGTTCCCAATACGGGTACTTCAACTCCCAGGCCTCCTCCTTGGGGGCATGGCAGCCAACGCAGCCGACCTCGTGAAAGAGCTGACGGCCGCGCTCGAAATTTGACGGAGAGACGCCCACCGGCCCTTGATCGATCGGCCCACCGAGCGACACCAGGTAGTGAACGAGCCCCTCGACCGCGCGCGTGCGCCGCGCGTCGTCGGCGACGTTGGCGAGGACATCCGGCATGGTCGTCCCCGGCTTCGTCCCGTGCGGGTCGAGCAGGTACCTCCGCAGGTACTGGGGCGTCACGCGGGCGCCCACATTGCCAAGGCGGGGCGCGACCTTCGGGTCCAGCCGCCTGTCCACCGCAGACGATGCCTGGTGGCAGCGTGTACACGCATGGTCGGACAACAGGAGCTCACCCTCTTGCGGATCCTGGGCGAACGCGGGGAGAGACAGAGATAGAACGACAACCAGGACTCTGAGCATGGCGGCCGATTGTAAAGAGTTTCGCAAAGTCCGATGTCAGACAACCGCGGCGCGCTGCTCTGGACGCCCCATGGCAAAAACGATGGGATCATCGCTCTTCTGCCGGGCCAGAAAATCGGCCTTGGACCGGATGTCCGACCAACCCTCCTCCACCAGAGTCATGCCGATGGCGCCCCCAAGGGTGTCCCCCGGGCCGAGCAGGACAAGCGCATCCGGAGCGAATTCACGCAAGGCGACTCGAAGGGAGGTCGTGAAGTCGTACGGCCGCGTGACCTGGTGCCCCAAGGTGTAGTCGCGCAGTTGATCGGGCGCGGTGGTGAGCGGGCGAAACACGTGGCCCCGACCGTCGATGACGCTGACCTCCGGCGCGCTCCAGCGAAGGTCCGAGAGGACTTCGTACGCACGGCGTGACGTCGGTTCCATGAGGGGCGTGTGAAACGCTGAATGGCCGAGCAACTGAAACGGGTATTCCCGCTCCCCTACCTGCCGCTTGGGTAACGACTGCAGCAGCAAGCGAACACCGTCCTGGTCCCCCGCGAGAACGCGATAGCCCCCCAACTCGATGGACGCGAACGCCCGATGACCGTCTTGCACGACCTGCTGGACCGCGCCTTCCACCGCACTCGCAAGCACCGGGTCCTCGCGCCACTGGTCATCGACGACGGACACGATCACCTGCCCGCCAACGACTCCGTCCTCCGCCTGGAACCCGCCCATCGTATCGGCGAGCCGCAGTCCTTCCTCGAACCCGAACACACCCGCCACGTGCAACGCCGTGTACCAGCCCATGCTGTTGCCGCAAATGCACACGACTTCGAGGTCTTCCGCGAGGCTGGCGGCATCGAGCGCTCCCGCGGTGTAGATGAGCGCGGCAGCGTTTTCCCCCTTCAGGTGGAGGGAGCCAAAACGATCCGCGCCGTCGAGCTCGGAGATCGACGCGCGGCCGATCTGGGCTCTCCAGCGATCGGCGCGGGAAACGAAATCGGCCCGCAAACCCGATGGGTCCGGACGATCCGTGTGGGTCAAGATACCCAGCTCCGTGCGCGTGTACGTACCGCGCCCCGGACATACGAGCGCCACACGCCTCATCCGTCAGCCCCCTTCTTCGCGGGGCGCACCAGGGCGAGGCCACCGTCGATGATCTTGTCCTCGGTGGGCAACACTTCGTTCGCGGCCGGGCCCAGCGGAATGTAGCTGTCTTCCCCGCAAACGCGACCGATCCTGGGCATGTCGCCACAGAGCCGGTCAGCGAGCAGCGCGAGGATCGCCTCGTTCACCCCGCCGGTACGTCGTCCCTCATCGACGACGAGCACACGCCCAGTCGCGCTCACCTGCTCGAGGATGAGGTCCTCGTCAAGCGGAGCGATCCACATGAGGTCAACGACGCGAGCCTTCACGCCATGTTCATCGCGGAGCCGCTTGGCCGCACGCAGGGCAAGAAACACGCCGTTCGCATACGTGACGATCGTGAGATCCGAACCGTCGTCGATGAGATCGACCCGTCCGCGGCCGAAAGGCGCGGCCTCACCCGGCGGTGGGTAGAGCGTCGCCCATGCCCCGTCTCCCGGCTCGTGGAGGTCCTTCGTCATGTACAGCGCGATGGGTTCGAGGAAGCAAATTACGCTTCCATCGATCTGTGCCTTGGCGAGACAGGTCCGCAACATCCTGACCGCGTCATCCGGTCGCGACGGCGACGCGATCACGAGACCTGGAACGTCTCTAAGAACCGCGATGCTGCTGTCGTTATGGAAGTGTCCGCCGAACCCCTTCTGATATCCGAACGACGCGATCCGCACGACCATCGGATTACGGAACTGCCGGTTGCTGAAGAACTGCAGCGAGCAGGCTTCCCCGCGGAGCTGGTCCTCGGCGTTGTGGTAGTACGCGAGATACTGAATCTCGGGGACGGGGAGCAAGCCCAGGTGTGCCGCGCCGAGGCCCAGGCCCAGGATGGTCGTCTCGTCGAGCAGCGTGTTGAACACGCGACCGACGCCCGCCTTCTCCGTGAGACCGGTGGTGACGTGGTACACGCCTCCCTTGCGGCCTACGTCCTCCCCGAACACGAGCATCCCCGGATACTGAGCGAGCGCGTCCGTCAGCCCGCGGTTGAGTTGGACAGCGAGATGGCGTGGCCGATCCGAAGATTCTGGCAACGCTCCCTCGGACCCGAACAACCCAACGCGGGCGTCGTGATCGGCCGCGCGCTCGGCCTCCGCACGTACCGCATCCGGCGCGTGCGGAGCGAGCGCCGAGCTCACCTCGGAGGCCGAGCGGAGACGAGGCCGGGAGACCACCTCTCGAGCGCCCGCCTGGACGCGCGCGCGAATCTCCTCGTACAGCACACGGACCTGGTCCACGGTCGCGATGCCCGCATGGAGAACCAGCGACACCGACCGCAGCAGCGGATCGAGGAGCTCGTTCGCCTCGATCTCCCCCCGCGACCGATACTCCGTCTCGACGTCGGAACCAGCGTGGCCCAGGATCCGCACGACCTCCAGGTGAAGGAACGCTGGACGCCGTCTCTCACGCACATACGCGATGGCCGCCCGCGCCGCGTTCCAGGCCGACGCCAGATCGACGCCGTCCGCGCGGAAGTACTCGAACTCCGGATATCCGCGGAAGCGCTCGGAAACCCAGTTGTCCGGTGTCCGTACGGAGATGCCGATGTGGTTGTCCTCGCAGACGAACAGCAAGGGCATCGGCAGCCTCTGGAAGGCCGTCCAGGAGGCCGCATTGAAGGAACCCTGCGCAACCGCGTGATTCACCGTAGCGTCACCGAATGTACAGGCGACGATACCGTCTTCGGGGACGTCCGCACCTAGCCCGATCTTGTGGGCGCGTTCCAACGCGAACGCACACCCGACGGCCTTTGGCAGGTGCGACGCGATCGTGCTCGTCTGCGGTGGGACCCAGAGGCGCCGACTGCCAAACACCTTGTGCCGCCCTCCCGACGCCGGGTCCTCCGACGACGCCACCAGAGAGAGCAAAATGTCGAAGATCGGCGTCGATCCTGGAGCATGCCTGAATCGCTCCGCCATGAGTGCACCGCTGCGGTAGTGCAGGAACGTCGGGTCGGTGGCGCGCAGCAGCCGTCCGAGGACCACGTTCCCCTCGTGCCCGCAACTGCCGATGGTGTAGTACCCCTCGTCACGCCGTTTCAAAGCGCGCGCCTCCAGGTCGAGGTGACGGGCGACGAACTGGGACTCCAGCAATTCGAGCGCTACGCGGCCTGACAGGTCCGTGTCGTCGCGAATCGGACCGTCCAGTCGGCGACCCGATTCACCGGCGCCCTCCCACTCGTCGAGAAGCTCCAACAGGTTCTTGTCGATGACGGCGCTGCGATCAACGCCCATGGGGTGCCTTACTCATGCTCACGCCCGAAGAAGTCCTTCAACGGCGTCACAGAACCGGTCGATCTCCTCGAGCGTCGTGTAGATATTCGGGCTGATTCGATTGCCCATGACGTCCTTCGGACCGTTGATTGCCGCCGTGATGATGCCGTGTTTCTCGCGCAGGTGTTCTTGGACGTCGGTCGGTGTGATGCCGTCGATGTCCAACAGCCGCAACCCGCAACTCTGATTGGGATCGTCACTGGTATTGAGCCGCACCCGGCCATTGCGGCTCAGGCGCTTGATCCAGCGGCTGTGCAGGTAGCGCAGACGCGCCGCCTTGTTGCTCGGACCGACGCCCTCGTGGAAGGTGAGCGCTTCACCGATCGCCAGCGCGTTGGCAACGGGATGGGTTCCGATCTCCTCGTACTTCCGGATGTCCCCATCCTGAGACGCTGAGGCGGCCATCAGAGGCCAGACATCCTTGATGCGGTCCTTGCGCACGTACAGGAATCCGGTGCCGTGCGGCGCCAGCAACCACTTGTGCAAACTGGTGCCGTAGAAGTCGCATTCCAACTCGTCACGCTTGAAGGGGAAGTGGGCGAATGCGTGCGCCCCGTCGACGAAGACCTCGATGCCCTTGGAGCGGCCGAGGCGACAGATGTCCCGGACGGGCCAGATCTGGCCGTTGCGATTGGCCACGTGCACGACCTCGATCACGCGGGTGTTCGGACGGATACGCCCGGCCACCGCGTCGACGAGTTGCTTCGGCGACTTCGGAACCACGGGCACGTCGAACGTCTCGAGCTCGATACCGTGGCGACGAACGCGCTGCCGCCAGGTGTTGAGCATCCTCGGGTAGTTGTGCGTGCACGCGAGGACGTGGTCGCCCTTCTTCAGGTCGATTCCGAAGATCAGCGTCTCCATTGCCTCGGACGCATTTCGAACGATGGCCATCTCCTCGCGATCGCAACCGAAGTGCTTGGCCAGCCGCGTCCGTACGACCTCCTTCCGCGGCTCGAGCTGCTCCCACATGCTGTAGCTGGGCGCCGCCTGGCTCTGGTCCAGGTAGCGGCGCATGGCCTCGGAAACGGCCCGCGGACTCGGACAAACCCCGCCGTTGTTCAGGTTCATCCAGTTCCGATCGATGGTGAACGCCGACTGGATATCGCGCCAGTAGCGCTCGTCGCGAGCGATCTTCTCGGGATCGTCATGCCGGAGGCGGGCGCGCGCCCGGTCTACGACCCGCAGGGCATCGTCGGTGAGGGCGGCAAGCGGCGCCGCGAAGACTCCCGCTCCGAGGGCGGACTGAAGAAAGCGGCGACGAGTGGTCATGAGCGTCCTCCGGCTGATTTCATTAGACCACACGGTCCCTCCTGCTGCGTACGATGCTCCCATGACCGACCTCGCTCCCCTGTCGCGCCGGACGGACCACCTGCGTGAGGCGTCCATACTCCGCGCGCTGACGCTCAAAGTGAACGCGTTTGACGACGGTATCAACCTCGGCCAGGGAGTCTGCGACCTCGAGATGCCCGGGGCCCTCCGGGACGCCGCGGTCCGCTCGCTGCGCGAGGACCGCGCCACCTACACCAATTTCGCCGGTATCCGGCCGCTTCGCGAGCAGATCATCCGGCGGATGAACGAGCGCTACGACCTCACCTACGGCATGGACGAGGTGGTCGTCACGGTGGGTTCGAGCATGGCCTACACCTCCACGCTCATGACCCTCGTAGACCCAGGCGACGAGGTCATCCTGTTCGAGCCGTTCTACCCCTACCACTACACGGGAGCGCTGCTCGCCGGCGCGACGGTCCGCTCGATCCCCCTCGCCCTCGGGGACGACGGCATCGAGTGGCAAAAGCTGGAGGCAGCGCTCTCCGAGCGCACCCGACTCGTCGTCCTCAACACCCCGTCCAACCCGTTGGGCAAGGTCTGGACTGTCGGCGAACTGGATCGTCTCGCCTCGCTCCTCGCCGGCTCTCCCGCGTACATCGTCACCGACGAAATCTACGAGGACCTCGTCTACGACGGGCGCGCGCATGTCCCTCCAGCGACGCGTCCGGGGCTGTACGACCGCACCATCACGATCTCCGGCCTGTCCAAGGCATACTCGATCACCGGCTGGAGACTCGGCTGGCTCGCGGCACCAAAGGCGCTATCCGGTGCCATCGGTCCCGTGTTCGACGTCCTCGCCGTCTGCGCATCGCGGCCCCTGCAGCACGCCGCGGCCGCCGCGCTCACGGAGCTTCCTGAGTCGTACTACACCGACCTCCGCGACGGATACCTGGTCCGCCGAACGTTGCTCTGCGACGCCCTGCGCTCGGGCGGCTTTCGGGTCAGGGAACCCGAGGGCTCCTACTACGTCATGGCCGACTACACAGATCGGTGGGGCGCCGACACGAATCCCGAGGACGCGTGCTTCCGCCTCCTGGACGAGACACACATCGCCGCGATCCCGGCGACGATCTTCTACGCCGACCGTCCCCGCCCGGAGCTCCGGTTCCAGTTCGCGGTCGAGGACGCGATCCTCGAAGAAGTCGGTCGGCGGCTGGGTTAGCGCCTACTCGCGCTCCCCTGCCAACGGATAGACCGGGCGTAGGTCAACGGGGACCCCGTCGAGCTGCGCGAGCACGTCGTCGATGAGCTTCGAGCTGACACCGTAGACGGAGAGGAGTTCCTTGCCGGCCGCCACGTCTCCCTGGGCCTGCAGGACAAGGATCTTGTTCAGGAGCACCGCCACAGCCGCTTCGAGCCGGTCGAGGTCAACCGTCAGGCGCGATGTCGTCGCGTCCCAGACGGCGGCACCATGCTCCATGAAGAAGTTGATCTGGACGGCCGCCCCCTTGCCATGTGCCTCCGAGATGCCGAACCGCACCGATCGAAACAGGCCGATGAAGTAGCTGACCAGGTGCTGCTCGCGAAACGCCTTCGGAAAGGTCCCCTTGTCGATCTCATGCTGGACGAGAAACGCCCCCATGACATCGGCCTTGCATTCCTCGATAGCCGAGTAGTCCCCCCCGAGGATCATGCGCACCTCGACGTCCTGACCGTCCCGCTTCACATACGCCGGCCCGAGGCTGTGGGATAGCTCGTGGAAGAGGGTCTGGTTGAAGAAGGCGTCAGCCGAAAGTCGAGCCAGCTGCGACTCTCCGAGCGAGCGAGCGGCCAGCGGTCGCATGATCATGTCGAACTTGGCCTTGATGACGTTTCGCATCAGGACCTTCTTCGCTCCCTTCTCTCTTCGAACGCGCTCGTCGTTCGGGAGATTGAAGGCGATGGTCTGAACCGACGTCCGCGCATCGCCGGCCGCGTAGACGAGATCGACGACACGGATCGGGCTCTCGCGACCGCGCGTTGGCTTAAAATCGTCCGGGTAGGGCAGGGTCTTCTCCCATTCGGCGAGCCCCGCCTTGTAGCGCGAGAGCGCGGCCGACGCATTGGCGTCGGTCACCGTAACGAAGGCCTCGAACGCGGCCTTGTAACCGAACAGTTCGTCCTCGTAGACCTCGTAGGGACCGATGGTGACCTCGACGCTCGAGTCCAGGTCCATCCAGTCCTTGTCCGACTGATAATAATCGTCATCGAGGAACGCTTTCGCTCGCGAGCGGAGGAACTTCGCGAGCGTCACGTTCCCGGTCGCGTCAGCTGCGCGCCGCAGCAACCTGGAGGATGGCTCGAGCCACTGCCCGTAGACCTTGGAATACGGGTCGGCGACGAGCTTGCGATCGGCGCCCCACCGCACCACGGTAAACAGGTTTTGAAGCGCGGCCTTGTCGTCGTCGGACGCGGCGCACGCCCGCTCGAATTCCGACTTGCTCATGCCAGTCGGGTAGTACCCGGCGCCCTTCGGGCGCTCAGACGTCGTCGCAAAAGGCCGCCAGTGATCCTGCCGGTCCCACGGCCCCTTCATCATCCAGAAGTAGCGGAGCCGGAGCGGAGCGTCCGGGCCGCGATCGGCCTCGAGTCGGGCGAGGATGTCAGGGTTCTTCGCGTATGCCTGGCGGAGAAAGACCTGATCCAGGTAGCGCGCCGCGTCGATGATCGCGTCGAGCGCACGCCGCTCGGAATCCGACAGTCCCGACACGTCGGCCGTGATGACAGCGGTGGCGAACTGCGCCATCTTCTTCTCCATGACCGTCGCGTGGGCCTCTCCGGTATTGGAGGCTGTACAACCGAGCAGCGTGAGGCAGCCGACAATCCCGAGCGTGTATCTGTGGTCCATGGGTTCCTCCAGAAGCCGCGCCATCATACGGCCACTATCATGATCCGCGCGATCGCCATCCGCACCCTCTCCTATCACCCGGGACCCAGGCGCCGACCAGATCACTTGTAGGAGTCGATCACGCGGGCGAGGTGACGCTTGCAGACGGCGCAGAACGTGGGAGCGCCGCGGCTGAACATGATGCAGTTGATCTCGGGACGGTAGATGCCCTTTGCCCGATATCCACCGCCTTCGAAGGCGCCGACCTTGCCGCGATAGCGCTCGATCGCGAGCAGGCGCGGCCGCGTCCTGCCGTCGGCCGCGTCGTACTCATCCTGGCTCCACGGGGTCGGGATCGGTATCCGGCGCTTCACGAGGTCCTTCCACTTGAGCTTCGCCGGATCGTGCAGGGCCGTGATGTTCGGCTCCCACGGCTCGACCTCGGGCGGGTGCACGTCCTCGTAGGCAACCGCGGACGTGTAGTACTCATCGGCGAGGGCCGCGAGGTTGTGCCCGAACTCGTGCACCAACAGGTAGGGGGCAAGCCCGTTGTGTGCAGCGCACGTCGACCAGAGGTTGTAGATCCCTCCTCCCCCGTAACGCTCCTCGTTCAGCAGGATGATGACGGCGTCGTATGGCACCTGCGCCGCCGCGTCCCGGAGCCGACGGTCCTCGTAGGTGATCACGTACCGCGGCAGGCCGAATGCGTGGTAGTGCGAACCGAAGACGTTGTCGCGAACTGCATCCTCCTCGGCGAAGTCCGAGATCCCGGATCGGGGCGACGGGACGTGGAGGGACCAGAAGTTGATCCCGTCCGCCCGCGATTTGAACGGCTCGACAGCGAGAAGCCAGCCTCTCGCCTCGGCGCACACCGCGTCGAACTTCGCCTGCTCGCCGACGCGGTACCCGTCGCCGAGCAGCAGGATGTCGAGCCGGCCCTTGGGGTCGCCGGACGAACCGACGGCCCGAACCCGACCGACCTTGCGCGGGCCTGACCGGTCGACCGACAGGGCGCCCGGATCGACCCGCGCTCGAAACACCTCGCGCCAGACAGCGCCCTCGCGAACATCGAGCACCAGATCCACCGGGCGACGAGGTTCCGGGATCCGCACTGACTCCTCGAACATACGTGGCGCGCCCTTACCTTCGGCCGTCGTAATCCACTCGAGGAACACGGTGGCGTAGCCACGCCCGTAGAGGTCGTTAGAGGAAGCTGGATCGACGATCCGGTACCGCGCATCCCCAAGCCCCAACGGGTCGAGGCCCGCGTGGCGAGGCCCGCTCCAGCCAACCTCGGCGACCGTCCGCGCCACGCTGAACGAAGCGCCGCTTGCGTTGCCACGATGCAACAGGTCGATCCGCAGAGTGCCCCCCGTGAAGTGATCGTCGAATGCACTCCCCGAGGATGCGGTGAGTGCCAGCAGTGCCAGCAGCGCCGCGCTCACCCTACGGATCCGACCCACATCCCGTCGCCGAACGGAACGATGATCCCCTGGACCCTCCCGTCCGCCGCCAGGGTGTCATTGAAGGCCCGCACGGCGGCCACCTCGGGATCGGTCGGGTCCTCGTAGAAGAGTTGGCCGAACGCAAAGGCGTTGTCCACCATGATCAGCCCGCCCTTGCGCACGATACGGACGCACTCTTCGAGATAGGCGGGGTAACCGCCCTTGTCCGCGTCGATAAACGCGGCGTCGGCCGAATCTTCGTCGAACGTGTTCAACACCTCGACTCCGGGCCCCACGTGGACCTCGACCTTTCCTGCGACGTCCGAAGCGGCGATCTTCTCCTCCGCGAACCGCGCGTGTTTCGGCTCGATGTCGATCGTGCGGACGCGGCCGTCGTCCGGCAATGCCCGCGCCATGGAGATCGCCGAGTAGCCCGCCAGCGTGCCGATCTCGACGACCTCTTTCGCTGCCGCTGTCCGCAGCAAGATCTGGATGAACGACGCCTGGATGGGGCCGATGCTGATGGCGGGGATCTCCGCAGCCAGTGCATCGCGACGCAGTTCCTCCAGGAACACATCTTCGCCTCCGGTCCTCTCGGCGATGTAGCGGTAGTGCTGGGCGGTGACGAGTCCTTGTTCGACCGACATGACGACAGGGTACCGAACGTCACGCGTGAGTGACATCCGCGGCTCCCTTGATCAACGCCAGAGAGCCGACGGGGCCCCCGAATCCGTCAGACGAGGCCGAGGACCTCCCGCACGAACGCGTCTACGTGGGGGGCGATTTCCGGCCGTAATCCGTGTCCGCCCTCCCACGTCTCGAACGTCACCTCGGCGCCGCCCGAACGCAACAACTCCGCCGACTCCTGGGCGCGCGATAACGGGATGAAACGGTCCCCCGCACCATGGCAGACGAGGACCCGCTGCCCCGCCGCTCCCGTGAGGTCCATCGCCTCCGCCTTGATGCGTGATGCCAGCACGACCAGGCCCCTCCAGCGCTCGCGATCGTGGAACGCGGTCCACCCGGCGACGTATCCCCCCATGCTGTAACCCAGGACCGCGGCTCGATCCGCATCGATTGGGTGAATGGCTGCGACCGCATCGACCACCTCGCGCACGAACGCCGCGCACTGCGTGAGCGCGGCCCTGAACCTCTCCTGGTCGCCGTCGTACTGATACCAGGCGCGACCGATGCGGCGAACGTCGTCCTCCCGGATCTCGACAGGAAACGGACCGTCCGGCCACAAGCGCGCGTACGGCGCATCGCCCAGTCCGCCGAGGCGCTCCGCAAGCCGCGATCCGTCGTCACCGAACCCGTGCAGGCCAACGAGCACCGGCCACCCTCCGGTGGGAGGATCTCCATCCGGAAGGTCCAGCCGCCACCCGGCGTCCCAGGAGACCGGGACACTGCCATGCTCCACCGTCATGCTGCCATGGTGTTAGCCTCGTCCCTCATGAGCAAGACCATTGCTGTTATCGGTCTCGGGACCATGGGCGCCCCGATGGCCACGAACCTCCTCAAGGCCGGCTGGGACGTGGTGGTCCACAATCGCACCCGCGAGCGCGAGGAGCCCCTCGCCGCACAGGGCGCGACGCGCGCCGACTCCCCCGCCGAGGCCGCCGCCGCTGGCATCGTCCTCGTCTGCGTGTCCGATACACCGGACGTGGAATCCGTTCTCCTGGGCGACCAGGGCGTTGCATCGGGCATCGCAGACGGCGGCCTCGTCATCGATTGCTCGACCATCTCACCGGCCGCCACGCAGCGCTTCGCCTCGGCGTTCGCCGAGCGCGGTGTCGGATATGTGGATGCGCCGGTGTCCGGAGGGTCTGAGGGGGCGATCAAGGGGACCCTCGCCGTCATGTGTGGCGGGACGGACGCCGATGTCGCCCGCGCGGGAAACGTGCTGGAGGTCATCGGCGGGGCCGTCACCCACGTCGGGCCGGTCGGCGCGGGCCAGGTTACGAAGGCCGTAAATCAGGTGGTGATCTCGGGCACCTACCAGGCCGTCGCCGAAGGAGTGGTGCTCGCCCGAAAGGCCGGAGTCGACCCGAAGCGCGTCGTCGAAGCGATCGCTGGCGGCGCCGCCGGCTCCTGGGTGCTTGAGAACCGAGCCGGCAACATGATCGAGGACGACTACCCCCTCGGCTTCCGGGTCCGACTCCACCGCAAGGACCTGGGGATCGCACTCGAAACGGCCCGACAGGGTGGCGCCGTCCTGCCCGTCGCGAGCCTCGTAGCGTCTGTGGAAGACGGCCTCATGGCGGAGGGGCACGGCGACGAAGACATGTCCGCGATCGCGCGGGTCGTCCGCCGGACATCCGGCGTGGACGACGGCCCCATGGGTTAGGATTCTCCACATGGCCAAACAGATCAACCGACGTCACTTTCTCGCCGCGACCGCCGCCGCCCCCATCGCGGTCGCGACGGTGACACGCCTCGACCTACCGTATCGCGACGATCCCCCGTTCAAGATCTCGCTCGCACAGTGGTCACTCCATCGGGAGCTCCGCGCGGGAAAGGTCGACAACCTCGACTTCGCGTTGGTCGCGAAAACAGGATTCGGCATCGAGGCGATCGAGTACGTGAACTCGTTCTTCAAGGACAAGGCGAAGGACAGCAAGTACCTGGGCGAGATGAAGAAGCGGGCGAAGGACCACGGCGTCAAGAGCCTGCTCATCATGTGCGACGGTGAGGGTGCTCTGGGCGACGCCGATGAGAAAAAGCGGGTGACGGCCATCGACAACCACCGCAAGTGGCTCGACGCCGCCAGCTTTCTGGGCTGTCACTCGATCCGGGTGAACGCTCAATCAAGTGGATCGTGGGAGGAGCAGCGCAAGCGCGCCGCGGATGGCCTCCGGCGCCTCACCGAGTTCGGCGCCAAGCAGAATCTCAACGTGATCGTCGAGAATCACGGGGGTCTGTCCTCCAACGGCAAGTGGCTCGCAGAGGTCATGAAGACCGTCGACCACGAGCGTTGCGGAACCCTCCCGGACTTCGGCAACTTCGACCTCGGCGAAGGCAAGTGGTACGACCGGTACAAGGGCGTCTCCGAGCTCATGCCGTACGCAAAGGCCGTCAGCGCCAAGTCCCACGAGTTCGACAAGTCCGGCAACGAAGTCCGCACCGACTACGTGAGGATGGTGAAGCTCGTCCTGAACGCCGGCTACCGGGGCTGGATCGGCATCGAGTACGAGGGCGACCAGGAGACGGAGGAGCGGGGGATCAAGCTCACGAAACAGCTCCTGGAGCGAGTCAGGAGCGGGCTCTCGAAGAAGAAGTAGACGCCGCCAACCCGCACCACGAGTCGATCAGTCGGCCATGATGATCCGCGCGGCTTCTTCCAGGCTCGTCACGCCCTTGTTCACGAGCTCGATCGCAGAGTCGCCCAGGCCAAGCATGCCCTCGCGGCGCGCGATCTGGCCGACCTGGACCTCGGTGCCGCCCTCCGTGATCGCCCGTTTCATGTCTGGCGACGCTACGCTCAAAACCTCGAACACCGGAATACGGCCCTTGTAGCCGAGACCGCCACAGGCCTCACAGCCCACGCCGCGGGCGAGATACTCGACGGACGCGAGCGTGGTCTGGTCGAGGTCCGACTTCTCGAGTTCAGAGAGATCCACATCGACCTTGCACTGCGTGCAGATGCGACGCAGCAACCGCTGGGCGATGACGAGCTTGACCGCCGACGCCACGAGATATGGCTCCATGCCCATGTCCACGAGGCGAACAACGGTGCTCGGCGCGTCGTTGGTGTGTAACGTCGACAGCACCAGGTGCCCCGTGAGCGCCGCCTTGGTCGCGATCGCAGCGGTCTCGTAATCGCGCATCTCTCCCACCAGGATGATGTCCGGGTCCTGGCGCAGAAATGACCGCAGCACCGCGTCGAATGTCAGCCCCGACGTGGGACGGACGTTCACCTGGGTGATGCCGTTGAGGCGGTACTCGACCGGATCCTCCGCCGTGACGATGTTCACGTCCGGCTCATTGATCTGGTTCAGGATCGTGTAGAGCGTCGTCGTCTTGCCCGAACCCGTCGGACCCGTGACGAGGATCATCCCGTACGGATTCGCGACCGCCTCACGCACCTGTTCGAGGTTGCGCCCCTCGAAACCCAGCTCGTCCACGCTCGCGCGCAGATCGCTCGTGCCGAGAACACGTAACACGATTTTCTCACCGTAGAGGTTCGGCAGTGACGAGACGCGAAAGTCGATGGACTGGCCGTCATCAAGCGCCAGTTTGATGCCCCCGTCCTGGGGCACGCGCTTCTCTGCGATGTCCATGTTGGACATGATCTTCAAGCAGCTCGAGACGCTGCTCTTCATCTCGCTGGGGAGGGTGATGATCTCCTGCAAGCAACCGTCGACGCGAAAACGGACGCGGAGCCCGTCTTCCAGGGGCTCTATGTGGAGATCCGACACCCCCATCTGCAACGCCTTGAGCAGCAACCCGTTGATGACACGAACGACCGGTGGGTCAAGCTCTCTCACCTCCAGCTTTTCGAGGGGATCGATCCCGTCGTCGATGTCGTCCGGACTCGCCTCCTGGACAGCATGCTTGAGCACCTGGTCCAGCTCGCGCGGTGAAGGCGCGGAGCCGAGCGGGTCCTTTTGCTTGCGCGGAGCGGACTGGGTTGCGCGTCCGCCGCCACCGTCGCCGTAGAACGTGGCGTGTACGCGGCCGAGCTCCTCAGGTCCGATCACGAACAGCTTGACAGACAGACCTGACGCCCTGCTGATGCGATCCACCGCGCGCTGGTTTCCTGGATCAGTAATTGCCACATGCAGCGCCGACCCGACCGTCTCGAGGGGCACGCACGACGTCGCCTCCGCGAGCTTCCGGGGCACCAGCGTGGCAAGCGC
>JABSRK010000089.1 GCA_013213915.1 Planctomycetota bacterium | reverse complement strand
CCCCGTCGAGGCTGATCGCGAACCAATCCGACCGAACGCCGTCTTCTACCTCGGCCCAGGATGCAGCGCACCCATCCCAACCCGGCGCGGTGATGGTGCGGAGATCCGAGACCGATGCGGCCGTAGATCGCGCGCAGGCCGGGCCCCCGCGGAGTGGGAGTTGGACGGAGGATCCCGTAGGCAGTGCTCGCAGGAACGCGTCCTGGCAAGGAGTTGCCAGGGCGAGCAATCCTGCCAACGCGACAGCGTATGCGGTCTGGCGGATGGTCGACCTCGGGGTGGTGGTTGCAGGCGAAACGGCACGGGTGCGATGACGTACCGTGGGAGATTACCCCCACCGCCCAGCGTCGGAGGCCGCTCTTTTCACGCCCCGGGAGACCGGTTTATGCCGCCGGACCTTCTCGCCCGCGACCCTGCATGCTAGGAACCGACCATGCCGGTGAAGGACATTGGGTTCGAACTGGTCACGACCGACCCGAGCGGCGCGCGGCGCTCCCGCTTCCGCACCGAGCACGGCGTGGTCGAATGTCCGACGTTCATGCCCGTCGGCACCCAGGGTGCGGTCAAGGCCGCCACCCCTCACCAGGTCCTCGAAACGGGCGCCGACGTCATCCTCGCGAACACGTTCCACCTGTCACTGGAGCGCCGCCGGGACCTGGTGAAACGCGCCGGAGGGATCCACTCCCTCATGGCGTGGCCCAAGACGATCCTGACCGACTCCGGAGGCTTCCAGGTCTTCTCGTTGCCCGACAAGACCATCAGCGAAGAAGGAGTCAGCTTCCGATACGGCAAGGACAACGCCGTCACTGTCCTCGACCCCGAGACATCGATGGCGATTCAACGGGACCTCGGAGCCGACATCGTCATGGCGTTCGACGAGTGTGTCGAATACCCCGCGACCCGCGAGTACATCGAACGTTCGGTGGCCCGCACCACACGTTGGGCGAAACGCTGCCGCGGATGTGACCTGGCGCCGCATCAGCACCTCTTTGGAATCGTACAAGGAGGCACGTACCGGAAACTCCGGGAACGGAGTGCCCGAGAACTCGGCGAGCTCCCCTTCGATGGGTACGCCATCGGCGGCGTGAGCGTGGGCGAGGGTCTCGATCTACTGAAGGAGGTCGTCGGTTACACCGCGCCTCTCCTCCCCCCGGACCTGCCGCGCTATCTCATGGGTGTGGGACTACCAGAAGATCTGTTCGCGAGCGTCGAGCTCGGCATGGACATGTTCGACTGCGTCATCCCGACGCGCTACGCGCGCGGCGGCACCCTGTTCACGCGCACGGGTCGCATCCGGGTGACCGACAAACGCTATCGGAAAGACCGATACCCTCCTGACACCGCCTGCCAGTGCTACACCTGCCAGCACTTCAGCCGCATGGTGCTCCGTCACCTCAGCTACGCGGGCGAGCCGCTCTACGACACGCTGGCGACGATCCACAACCTGCGCTTCTACCAGGATCTCATGGCGGGTATGCGCATGGCCATCGAACAGGGCCGTTTCCGCTCGTTCGCCGAGCAATGGCTCGGCCGCTACCGCGGCGGACGAAAGACGAAGTCGTGAGCGGCGAGACTTACGAACTCATGGACAGCGGCGACGGCCGCAAGCTCGAACAAGTCGGCCCGCACCGCATCGAACGGCAGGCGCCCCACGCCTTCTGGAAGCGTCGCCATGCCTCTGCATGGGAGGACGTCCACGCGGTCCACCAACGCAGCGACAAGGGCGGCGGGCACTGGGTGACCCAGGCCGCCACCCCCGAGAGTTGGGACATCGAAATCGCCGGGCTACGAGTGCTGACCAAACTCACTCCCTTCGGCCATATCGGGCTGTTCGCCGAGCAGCAGGCCAACTGGCAGTGGCTCCGCCAACAGGTGTCCGCCCGGGTCGCGAGCGGGAAGACCCCCAACATCTTGAACCTGTTCGCCTACACGGGCATCGCGAGCCTCTCCTGCGCCGCCGAGGGCGCCGCCGTTTGCCACGTGGATGCGGCCCATGGCATCGTCGACTGGGCCCGGCAAAACGCGGCCCTCTCAGGCATGCATGATCGCCCCGTCCGGTGGATCGTCGAAGATGCGGTCGCGTTCTGCCGCAGAGAAGTCAGGCGCGACCGGCGCTACCACGGCATCATCCTGGATCCCCCCAGCTACGGGCGAGGCGCCCGGAAGGAGACCTGGAAGATCGAAGAAGATCTTCCCGAGTTGCTGGCGCTGTGCACCGACCTCCTGGACGACGACCCGCTGTTCCTTCACCTCTCGTGCCACACGCCGGGCTGGTCACCGGCGGTGCTACGCAACGTATTGCAGACGTACGCCCCCGAATCCGGGTGGGCCATGGACGCTCGCGAGATGGAGATCGGCGAGGCGACGGGACGGTCCATCCCGGCTGGAGCAGTCGTCCGCGCCACGCCGCGCTGAGATCCCGATCAGTTGCCGATGAGGGCGAACCAGTCGCCCTCGTTATACGCCCAGCTTGACATCAGCAGTTCTTGCGGTGGGCGGACGTAGGCCTCGAGCATGACGCGCTCCTCTTCCGCAAACTTTCGTGGCACACCCGGCTTCATGAGTGCGTAGACCATCCACGTGTTTGTGTCCATCTTCGCCTCGGCACACGTCCCGAAGTCCCTCACCTGGGACCGAAGGTAGTTCAACTTCGCTTCGTCACCGCCCTTCACGTGAAGCGTGATCACAAACTGAGATTCGGAAGCTGTGTTCTCGCCCGCCGCGGTCCCGTTGCCCGGCTGACCCCCGGATCTCAGAGTCGAAGAAGGAGAACCACCGTCCCCGGCCCCCTCGTCGGAGCACGCCGCGGCCCATAGCAGGGCAGCCAGGATCAACCATGTCGTCTTCATCGCCCCTATCCTCTCACACGACGCGCTCGCTGCCCTTGTCGCGCAACCCGAATCCCGCTGGGAGGGGACGCCCCTCCACCAGGTCCGCCGCCCACTCCCCCAGCATGGGGCCGAACTTGAACGCGTGTCCACCGCCACACCCGGCGATAAAAACCCGGTCCGACCCGGGGGCACGATCGAACAAGAAACTGCCGTCCCGGCTCATGGTGTAGAAGCACGTCCCTCCCTCGTCCGGAGCTTGCGCAAGCTCGGGCAAGCGATCGGCGACGAAGGCCCGCACGATCCCGGCCTGCTCGGCGTCCGCCTCGCGACCTCCATCGGGGTTCCCATCCACGTCCGGCAAGTGGCGAGCAACCTTGACAACCCCGTCGAAGGACGCAGGAAACCCATACCACCCCTCCGTACCCATGTCGAGGGACCACGCCGGGAGCGTAGCGCAGTCACCGAGCGACAGCGGACGGTAGAACGCCTCATGCTGTCGCGTTGTGCGTACGCTGGACACGAGGCTGGGGACCACACGAGCAAGCCACGCGCCGGCGCAGACGACGACCAGGTCCGCGTCCACGTCGCCCAGGTGGGACACCGGACGGGATGTGCGCACCCGCCCGCCTAGCGCCTCCGCCGCCTCGGCCAACGCGGGCAACGCCTGCATGGGGTCGATCCACCCACCCCACGAGTCCATCACCGCACCCACCACTTCGTGCAGGCGGAAGGCGGGATATCGCTGCGCGATCTCCTCTGTCTCCAGCCAGTTGACCGGCCACCCCATTCCGCGCAACGCCTCGAAGCCTTCGCGCTCGAAGTCTCCGGGATCGAAGCGTGTGCAGATCTGCAGGCAGCCCGTCTCGTGATAGATGGCACGTCCCGTCTGCGTCTCGAGATCGCGCCACAACTCACGGGCCCGCGCGACGCCCGGCGCATACTCGGGGGTCGCCACACCGTAGCCACCACGAAACGCTTTGGAGATGTCCCGGCTGGCGGCCTTGCGCGCGGGGATGTGGTCCGCCTCGAGCACCTCGACCGCGTGCCCGCGAATCGCGAGTCGCCATGCGGCCGCGAGCCCGAACACGCCCCCTCCCACGATGGCGATCTTCATGCGACCGCCGAGTCCGTCACTCGCCCGGCTTGCACCACCGGCCCAGCCAGTCGAAGAACACGCGATGCCAGAGGACGCCGTTCTGAGGACCGAGGACCCAGTGCCCCTCGTTCGGGAAGTACAGGAAGCGCGACGGAACGCCGGACACCTTCGCCGCTGTAAACGCCTCCATGCCTTGGGTCACGGGAACGCGGAAATCCTTCTGCCCATGAATAACAAGGAGCGGCGTCTCCCAGTTCTTCACGAACCGGTGGGGGGAGAACCGGTCGTAGTCCTGCTGCAGCGCGCCGCCCGCCCAGTACGGGCCCCCCAGGTCCCAGTCGACGAAGAACAACTCCTCCGTCGCGCCGTACATGGACTCCAGGTTGAAGACGCCGCAGTGCGCGATCATGGCGGAGAAGCGATCGCCCCCGTTACCCATCATCCAGTACGCGGTGTATCCCCCGAAGCTGGCGCCGATACCTCCACAACGCTTGGCGTCGATGTAGGGCTCAGCCAGCATGTCGTCGTGAGCCGACAAGATGTCCTGCATGGCCTGACCACCCCAGTCCTTGCTGATGTCGTCGTTCCATTTGCGGCCGAAGCCTGGCAGGCCACGCCGGTTGGGGGCAACGACGACGTACCCCTTGGCGGCCATGAGGTGAAAGTTCCATCGATAGCTGAACCACTGGCCGATCTGCCCCTGCGGTCCGCCCTGAAAGTACGTCAACATGGGGTACTTCTTCCGCGGATCGAATGTCGGCGGATACGCCACCCACGCGTGAATCATCTCGCCATCCGTCGCCCTGACCCAGCGTTCCTTGATGGTCGGCGAGAGTAGCTTCTCGTAGATCCCGTCGTTGATGCCGGTCAGGGCGCGGGCTTCCCCACCACCGGAGGGCAGCGCGAACAGCTCCCACGGGCGCACCATGTTCTGGCGAGCCACCACCAAGGTCTTGCCGTCCGGGCTGACGTCGCGCAGGTCCCAATTGAACGTGCCCCGCGTGATCTGCGTCATCTCGCGATCAGCGAGCTTGATGTTGAAGAGCTGATTCGTGCCCCGCCGCTCCGACATGAAGTACATGCTGCTCGAGTCCGGGGCCCAGGTCGCCCCGTGGGCCATCTGGTCCAGGCCGGCCGTGAGGTCCCAGATCGCGCCGGAGGTGCGATCCCAGAGCATGACCCGGTTGCGGTCCGCCTCGAACCCCGGGCGCCGCATGGAATGGAACGCCAGGTAGCGCCCATCTGGCGACCACACCGGGTCGTTGTCGTACCCCGGCATTCCGATGGTCAAGTTGCGTGTCCGAGGCTCACCGTCCACCGTGGTCACGTACACGTCGCTGTTGGTCGAACGGGCCCAGTTCGGAACGTCCTTGGCCGTCCACGCGATCGCCTTCCCATCGGCCGACCAGTTGAACTGCTCACTACCCGCGAACGGGGGAACCGGGCAATCCACCTTCCTGCCCGCCATGAGGTCAACGGCAACACCCGCCGCACCGTCCGCCTTGATGGCAGCAATGTGCAGGTGCGAATACGCAAAGTCGTGCCACCCGCTCCAGTGGCGATACATGAGCTGGTCGATGACACGGGCGTCGGCTTTCGGCAGGTCCTCGTAGAGCTCATTCACCGTCTTGTCGAGCTTCACGTCGCGCGTGAACGCGAGGTGCGAGCCCGTGGGCGACACCTTCAGATTGGCGATGCCGCCGACGATGTCCGTGACCTGCCTCCAGTCCCCTGAGGCCGGATCCCATGACCACGCCTGTGGCGCGTCGGCCGTGCGGACGGCCGTGACGAACAGGCGGGGCCCTCCCCTCGTCCGCACCCATTGCACATCGCCCTGTCCTCCAGGCCCCGTGATCAGGGGTCTGGCCGGGCCGCCGGCGAGAGGAACGGACCAGAGATCCGAATCTCCTCCGTTCTTCTCCAGGTCGTACCCGCGCACCGAGAACACCACCTGTTCGCCATCCGGGTCCAACCAACCGCCACCCACACGGCGGAGGCGCCAGAGGAGTTCCGGTGACATGAGTTCCTGCGCCGAAACGGCCGCGCATGTGAGCAGGCAGAGGGCGATCAGAACGATTCTCATGGATTGGACCTTTGTCGAAAGAGGCGCGTGATCCTACCAGCGCCGGAGCACCCCGGCGTCGAGCAACGACGCGGCGCGCTCCCACCCATCGGACCCGACCACGGACTCCAACTCGGACCGTGCCCGAGGCCGAGCACAGGCGTCGACGACGGGAAACCACTCAGGCCCGAGGGTCGCGACTTCGACGTCGTCACTATCTGCAGGCTCGACCAGCCAATGTTCAAAATCAGGGCCGAGAGCGGGGAGCGGTTCCGGGCGCGGAGCGTCTTCGCAGAGCGCGAGCGCCGGCACGAGCGCCGCCTCGAACAACCAGCGCTCGACGTGTTGCACGGTAGCCACGGTCCCCTCCGGAGCCCGCACGGCGACGCGGCCGATCGCGACCACCATTCGGTCTCCCGTGCCTCGCGATGCTCCGTTTAGTGACGGGTCGCGACCGCGAGCAGCCTGCCGTGCCATTCTTCGGCTCCTGGCCATGGCCGCCTCCAGCGCGAGCACAGCCCGGGCATGGACAGCGTCTGGACCGCGGCCGGCCAGGTCGTCAGCCAGGTAATCCGCAAACGCCAACGCCATGTACCCACGACGCTGCACTGCTTCGTGGAATGCCGTGGAGGCGAAGAAGGCCTCGAGCATCGCCAGCTTCCCGGAGAGCGCCAGCGCCAAGGTGGAGGTGACCTTGAACTCCTCCAGGAGCACCTTGAGCGCGCGGCTCCGGCGCAGGGGATCGGCATTCCACAGCCGCCGATCGTTGGCCACCAGTTGGGCGACGAGATCTCCGGGGGCGTTCAGCCCGGACAGCGCTCCCCCTGGATCGTCGTAGACGCGTCCCACAAACGAAGGATCGAACAGCATGCGCACGGCGATCCGCTGCAGCGCCACGTACGGGGCCGGGTCCGGGTCTTCCTCGAACGATCCGCGATCGTCACGCGACATGGGCTGGGAACAGCGCATTCAGGCGCTGGAACGTCTCTACCGTCTCTTCCGCCGCGTTGTGCTCGCACTCGTAGCACACGGCGCGAAGCTGGGTCGCCCGAGGGAGAACGTGCTCGAGGATCGCCCAGGAGTCTGCGTGGATGACGGCGCGATGGTCGTCGTCGATGTAGCGGTAGCCGTCCGATGTCACGGCCTCTCCCCCGCCCGCGATGTGAATCTCGACGACCCGATCGAGGGGGAACCCGTCGAGCGCCGTGAGCGGATCGTGGCCGCAAGCGCGTTGAAAGATCGCAAGGTGCGCGATGTCCAGCAGCAGTCCGCAATCGGCGTCGGCGCTCACCCGCGCGAAGTACTCCAGGATGTGGAGGTCCCCCAGGTAGTAGAGAGAGGGCGGGTTCTCGGGCAGCACGAGAAGTCCGGTGGCCTCTTGCAAGCGACGAACGCTGGTCGCCGTCGCTGACGCCGAGTCGCGCGTCAGTACGGGCGGGAGCAAAAGCCCGTGTCCTCGATCGCGGGGACCGAAGTGCCACATGCCCGAGTCACCGCACAGCCACGGAGAGCAGAGACGCTCCGCGAATGACATGGTCTGTTCGATCCACCCGTCATCCAGATCGCACAGTTCCTCGAAGTTGACGTCCAGGAAATGGTAGGTCGCCGCCCCACCGGCCTCCACCCAGCGGAGCACCGCCGGATCGAGGCCGCGATCCGTGTCCGTCCCGAACTCGACGAAATGCACGAGCCCCGGCCATCGCTCGCCGAACGTCGTCGGATCGATGGACGGACGCACGCCGTACTCTCCGCTGATGCCGACTCCGAGTCGCGGCAGGTCGGCCAGTCGTTGCTCCAGGGTCACGGTCACGACGCTCATGTTATGAGAGGGCGCTCATCACGGGGGAAAGACTATGACCTCGCCAACCGTTCAGCCCTGGCCGCACCTCTCCTCCCGCCACGGAGAGGACCTTCGGCTCTTCCGCACACGATGGGACACGGTGCGCAATCCCCGTACCTCCGAGGAGATGGAGCGCATCGTCTGCGAGACGCCCGACTGGGTGAACGTTGTCGCGTTCACTCCCGAGCGGGAGCTCGTCATGATCCACCAGTATCGATTCGGCACCAGGCGGATCGAGATCGAGATCCCCGGCGGCCTCATTGATCCGGGCGAGACGCCGGAAACCTCGGCCGTTCGTGAGTTAGAAGAGGAGACGGGGTTCGCGGCAAAACGATGGACCCGACTTGGGTCCGTAGCACCGAACCCGGCATACCAGACCAATCACTGCTGGCATTTTCTCGCCGAAGGGGCGGTCCCCTCCGGCACTCAGGACTTGGACCCCGGGGAGGACATCACGGTCGAGGTCATGCCACAGGATCGTGTCGTGGCGGCCATCCGTTCCGGCGAAATCAGCCACGCGCTCTGCATCACGGCCCTGGCACACGTCCTGGATCTGCGAACCGGATGACGGCGCGGCGACGCTGCTCACAGGACCGCCCACCAATCCCGCCCCTCGACCAGGTCGGGACGTAACTGGGCGATGCGCTCGCGGATCCCATCCCGAGCGCCGCGGCGTCCGACGGCCACGAGAAGCACATCGAAGGCGACATCACATATGGCGCCAGGGTCGCAGACAGGAATGCCCTGACGCGGGTCACCCCTGGTGATGTCGATGATGACGGGGACCTCGTGCCCCTCTTCGCGCAACCAACGAAGCCACGGACGCCCTCCTTTGCTCCCGGCCCACACAACAACACGTCGCGGCTGAGCCAGGGCTGTCGCACGGAGATGGTCTTTCCGGCACGCGTCGAAAGCTTCTCGTCGATATCGCGGGTCCGTGCGGGTGAGCCGGGCGTCGTGATCGCGCAAGGCCACCACATCGCGATCGATGTTGGCGATACGCCAGCCACTTGCGACGAGGCGCAGCCACAGGTCGTAGTCCTCGGGGCGATCCTCGTCGCGATAACCACCGGCCTCTTCCACCGCGCGTGCGCGCATGGTGACTGCTGGGTGGAATAGGGGGCTCTCCACGAGGATCTGGGGATGGGGATCGCGCAGGCCGTTCACCCAATCGACGTAACGGACCATCCCCTCGGGCGCCTCGCCGACGTCGACGAACAGGCGCGCACGCCCGCCCACGACCCCGAGGCTAGCGTCCGCTTCGAGCGCAGCGATCTGATGTTCGAGCCTGCCGGGCAGAGCGCGGTCATCGGCGTCGAGCCGGGCGATGTAGGCGCCACGACAGGCACGCCGCCCCGCCTCAAGCGCGGAGGCTATTCCCGTTGGTTTCTGGCGGATCACGTTCACGTCGGACGGCAGGTCGTCGGCGGCTCCGTCCGCGCTCCCGTCATCGACGACAACGACCTGATCGTCCCGCGTGCACTGCGACCGGGCTGACCTGACCGCCTCGGCGAGCCATGGCCCGCCGTTCCGAACAGGGATCAACCACGAACAGCGCACCGAAAACCTCGGAACTGAAGGAGCAGACTGGAAGTGGCTTTTCCCAAAAGGGCGTCAGTCCCCGCCCTTTGATGGGGCCGGGGGTGGGATATAGAAGGCAACTCCGACACAACGCGCGCCGTCGCTCGAGAAAACACGACGCCTCAGCCGCGCAACTTGAAGTGCTCGCCGAGCACGTGCGCGACGCTGGCCGTCAGCTTCTTGCCGCACGGAACGTGCAGAAACTCGTTCGGACCGTGGGCGTTGGACCCTGGGCCGAGCAGCCCCGTGATCATGAACTGGGCCTCGGGGAACTTCTCCCCCAGCATGCCCATGAACGGGATCGTGCCGCCCTCGCCCATCCAGACCGACTCCCTTCCGAAATACGTCTGCGACGCGGCCTCCACCGCGTCCGCGAGCCAATCAGCCAACGGTGGAGCGTTCCAGCCCGCGGCACCCTGCTCTGCATGGAAGGTGACCTGCGCGCCATACGGGGGGTCTCTTTCGAGCACCGCCTTCAGCGCCTGCGTCGCGGCGTCCGCGTCGACCATCGGCGGAATGCGCATCGACAGCTTTGCTGTTGTGAACGGGCGCAGGACGTTCCCTGCGTCCTGCAGCCCAGGAACCCCATCCATGCCGGTCACGGAGAGCGCTGGTCGCCACGTCCGGTTCAACACCGCCTCACGCCCTGATGCGACGGCCACCATCCCCTCAGCCCAGGGGAACTTGTCGAAGACCTCATCGCCGAGCACCCGCGCTGCCACCTCTGCCTGCTGGGCTCGCTGATCGGGAATCTGCACTCTCAGCGCGTCGAGCAGCACCTCACCGCTCTTCGCGTCATCGACGCGATCAAGGAGTTCGCGCAGGACGCGAAAAGAGGAGGGCACGATGCCCGACGCGTCGCCCGAATGGACGCCCTCGCCGAGCACGCGCACCTCCAGGTCACCCGAGACGATGCCCCGCAGCGACGTGGTGCACCATAGCTGCTCGTAATTGCCGCACCCTGAGTCGAGGCAGATCACCAAGCTCGGCGTGCCGATGCGATCCTGGATGTGATCGATGTAATACGGCAGGTCGTAGCTGCCCGATTCCTCGCAACCCTCGATGATCACCACGCACCGGGCGTGTTTCCCGCCAGCTTCACGAAGAGCACGGATCGCAGTCAGCGAAGCGAACGCCGCATAGCCATCATCAGCGCCTCCGCGCCCGTAGAGCTTGTCTCCGTCACGGACGGGGATCCACGGCCCGAGCCCCTCGTTCCACCCCTCCATCTCGGGCTGCTTGTCGAGGTGGCCGTAGAGAACGACGCAATCGTCACCCTCACCGGGGATGTCCATGTAGATCAAGGGGGTGCGTCCCTCGAGTTCGATCACCTCCAGGGTCATCCCTTCGATGGGTTGCTCCCTGCACCAGCCGGCGATCAACTCCACGGCACGATCCATGTGCCCGTTCGCCTTCCACTCGGGGTCGAACAGCGGTGACTTGTTCGGGATCGTGATGTACTCGGTGATGACCGGGAGGATCGAATCGTCCCAGGTCCTGTCGACGAGCGCGGTGACAGCGGAGGAGTCCATCGGGGGTCTCTTCTGGAGAAAGCGGGGATCAGACGCACGGAGAAACGCGCGAAGCCTGGAGTCTACCGGCCGTCGCCCCGCTTGCCGATACCCGGGTCTCTCGGAACCGGAAACGCCGTGACCCGGCTCTCCCCCCTATCGCTTGCGCTTGCGGCCCAGTGCCCTGCGCAGGATCTCGCCGAGCGCCTGCTTGGTCGGAGTGTCGCCGTTGTAGAGCAACGCTCCCTTCTTGCCGACCACGATCGTCCATGGTGACCAGCGCGGACGATACAGGCGCCAGATCTCGGAACGGGCCATCCCATCAATGCGTGCATCCTCCAGAACAGCGGCGGTCGAGCCAGCACCGCGGGCCTTCTTGACCGCGGCCTCGAATGTGTTCCGGTTGTGGGCTTCGGCGACGGCGTGGATGTTGACGAACACGATGTCGTCATCGGCTTCG